>JAYEFI010000059.1:2889-4793 GCA_034658615.1 Campylobacterota bacterium | reverse complement strand
AAAACACTAGGTGTTGAGTCTGGTGGTGTGGGGATTATGGCTAAGAAGATGGAACTTCTTTACTTTTTTATAAAAGACCTTAAGTGTCCTGCAGCAAATATACTCAAACAAGATGCATTGAGTATAGGTGCAGACTTGGCAGTACCTGGTGGTGTCATTCTTTGCGAAAAAGAAACTTATGACTGTATACTCATTGGTACTCGTAAACATATGGAAGTGCTTTCACGTAAAGAGTTGGCACAACCTTTTGGACTCAAAACAGTGGCAAGTGAGCTTAAAAAGTTTTTGAAAACAAAAGAACATAATAGGCAGGTTATGGGTGTGATTAATGCAAATGATGACAGCTTTTTTGAGGGCTCTAGATTTTTAGAAGATGATGCCATCATACAGATAAAACAGATGATAGATGATGGTGCAGACATTATAGACATTGGTGCAGTCTCATCACGACCGAACGCAGATGTAGTGAGTGAGTCTGTTGAACTCGAACGCATAAAACCCATTTGTGATGTCATCTCCTCGGAAAAACTTTTCCAAAAGGCTACCTTTTCCGTAGACTCTTACACCCCGTCAGTTGTAGAGTATGCATTAAACTCAGGGTTTAGCCTAATTAACGATATTACAGGTGCATCAGATAAAGCTATTGTAAAACTGGCAGTGAAGTATGATGTAAAACTTTGCATCATGCATATGCAAGGCAATCCACAAACGATGCAAGACAATCCAGAGTATGATGATGTGATGGTGGAGGTGAGTCATTTTTTTGAAGAGCGTATAGCTAAGTGTGAAGCCTTAGGTATGAAAAGAGAAAACATCATTTTAGATGTTGGGTTAGGCTTTGGTAAAAGTCTTGCACACAACTTAACACTTATTAAAAATATGGCACACTTTAAAGTATTTGGTTGTGAGGTGCTGGTAGGTGCAAGTAGAAAATCGATGATTGACAAAATAGTCAGTAGTAAGCCAGAAGAGAGACTTCCAGGTACACTCGCTATTCACCTAAAAGCTATTGAGAATGGTGCTAGCATAGTACGTTGTCATGATGTGAAAGAACATGTGCAAGCATTGGCTGTATGGGAGAAATTACAATGAGTAAGAAAAAAATATATATTTTAAGTGGAGCAGGGCTTAGTGCGGAGTCTGGCATACGTACGTTTAGAGGAAATGACGGGTACTGGGAAGAGTACCGTATAGAAGATGTTTGTTCTACCCAAGGTTGGGCTAAAGACAGACAGCTTGTAAGTGATTTTTATGATGCTAGACGTGCAGATGTGGAAACAAAAGAGCCAAATGTTGCTCACTATGCCTTGGCAGAACTTAAAAATTCTTACCCAGAAAATATTGTTATGCTTACTCAAAATGTCGATGATATGCTAGAACGGGCGGGATGTAAAGAGGTGTTACACTTACATGGCACACTTACAGACCTTCGTTGTGAAAGCTGTGGGGAAGTTTTTTTTGTGGGCTATGGTACGCAAGATGGTAAAGTATGTCCTGCCTGTAGTAGTGATGACATACGTCATAATGTAGTCATGTTTGGTGAAGCTGCTCCTATGTATTCATATCTGCATCAACTTTATGATGAGGCAGACATGGTTGTAGTCATTGGTACAAGTGGACAAGTAATAGATACCGCAGCCATTGCCAAAGTAGTAGAAGAGTCTATTTTGTTAAATCTTGATAAAGACCCTTACCATGACCATGGTTTTAAGACCTGTATTTACAACAAAGCAACAGTGGGCATAGATGAGGTAGTGGAACGTATAGAAGATTTTTTAGAAACGAAAGAAATAGATGAGTCATAAACAATACCAAGAAAAAATAATAACTCTAAACAAATGGGCAAATGCCTACTACGTAGATGATAACCCCATAGCCACAGATGAAGAGTATGACAAGCTTTA
>JAYEFI010000059.1:0-2789 GCA_034658615.1 Campylobacterota bacterium | reverse complement strand
CAACCACCTTACACTAAAGAGTGCCATACCATAGATGAGATAGAGGCGTTTTATCATTTCATCATCTCCAAGCGTGAAGAGATACCTATGATGATGGATGGTTTGGTCATCAAAATAGACAAGGTTTCCTTGCAAGAAGACTTAGGCTACACCGTTAAAGTACCTAAGTGGATGTGTGCCTACAAGTTCCCTGCTGTGGAGAAAGTAACCAAAGTAAAAGAAATTACCATACAAGTAGGTAGAACAGGCGTACTCACTCCCGTAGCTGAAGTAGAGCCTGTAGACTTAGATGGTGCAGTCATAGCACGTGCCACACTCCACAACTTCGATGAGATAGAACGAAAAGGGTTGATGGTAGGTGATTCTGTTATTTTAATTCGCTCAGGTGATGTCATCCCTAAGATAACAAAGGTCTTGGATGATAGACGTAATGGTTCTGAAATAGCCATAGTGCGACCTACGGAGTGTCCTACTTGTAAGAGTGAAGTACTAGATGAAGGTACGCTTATTAAGTGTCAAAACTTAGACTGCTCAGACAGAGTAGTTAACTCCATCATACACTTTGCTAAAAAAGGGTGCATGAACATAGACGGGCTTGGTTCGAAGATAGTGGAAATACTGGTAAAAGAAGAAAAAATAAAAGACATTTTAGGACTATATCATTTAGCGTTTTCAGATTTAGAAGGCATGGAAGGCTTTAAAGAGAAGCGTATCAATAAGCTCCTTGATGCCATTGCCGATACTAAAGGTGTACCACTACATAGACTCATCTCTGCGATGGGCATAGAACACATAGGAGAGGTGGCTGGTAAGTCACTGGCTTTAGAGTTTGGACTAGGCATAGTAGATGCCACACTAGAACAAGTAGTAGCCATAGACGGCATAGGCGAAGAGATGGCTAACTCTTTGTTAGAGTTTATGAGAGTGAATCATGAGTTTGTGTTAAAACTATTTGACGTGATACAGCCCACAGTAGAAGAAAAAATAGAAGCCCTTGATAACCCATTTAAAGACAAAACAGTAGTACTTACGGGTACGATGAGTGTAAGCCGTGGTGTAGTAAAAGAGATGCTAGAGAAACTTGGTGCCAAAGTGAGTGGCTCGGTGAGTAAGAAGACAGACTACCTTATACATGGAGCAGATGCTGGAAGTAAATTTACTAAGGCTGAAGGGCTTGGTGTAGTTACTTTGACTGAGAGTGAGATGCGGGGGATGGTGTGAATAATAATCAAGAAATGATTTGTAATTATTGTTTTGATAGTGAAGTTATTACTAAACTCATTGTAGAAAATGGGGTTCAGGGTTCTTCTGATTACAGTTGTGAAGGTTGTTCTCACCATAATGAAGATTTAGAAGATGATATATTTTGTATATCAAAATCTGATTTGGTCGAGCAATTAGCAAAATCAATTAGAAATTTATATGTGCATATCAATGAGTATCAATTAGCTGGTGGCGGAAACGAATCATATGTGTCATTAGAAGAAATATGTTCTGAATTTTGTGATTTATGTGGGTATAAAGTGGCTACGATGATTAGTAATGAGTTGTGGTATGAGCATAAAGATGGTAGGCATGATTCTTTTGGCGATATAAATGATTTGGAATGGCTTCCTCTCTATATGGTGCAGGAAGATAACTTCGATTGGACAGATTTTTCTAAAAAAGTTAAACATTCGTTACGATTTTTTGATACGAAAGATTTTAATAGAAAAGAAGAATTACAAAAGTTAGATAGTTTTTTAAAAAAATGTTGTGTAGATAATGTTGAAAGAGTAGTATTTCGTTCAAGAGGAATAGCTAAGAAAGATAAGGAAAGTATTAATGACAAACCAAATGAAAAATTAGGTAAAGCACCTTCTCATTTGGCAAAACATAATAGGTTTAGTCCAAGTGGAATATCATATATTTATTGTGCATCGGATGAAAATACAGCTATATATGAAGCATTTGATGAGTCAAAAGAAGTATATGCAGTTGCTCAATTTGAGTTAAAAGAACAATTGAGTCTTCTTGATTTTCGCAAAAATAATGTTAAGGAAAATATTCGAAAATATATTAATCCTTATTCTGATAAATTTGAATCAGCTATATTTTGTGCAAGTAAAGTATTGGAAGAGTTTATTCAAGATATTCAAAAGCCAATAAGTCATAATGATAAGGCTCTTGAATATTTACCTACACAAGTATTAGCAGAGTATATTCGGAGTTTAGATTATGAAGGATTTATTTTTGATAGCAGTAAAAAGGAAGACGGTTATAATATTGTACTTTTTGAGGAACAATGGAGATATAAAGAACATAAATTTAAGATTGTTTCTCAGAGTTCTTTTATTTTAGACATATCAAGTTACAGAGATTAAATTAGGAGATTTTAATGAAATATAAAATTAATTTACTATTCATGCTTTTGACAGTATGGAGTATAGCAGGTACAAATAGTAATTTTATAAAATCAGCACAAAATCAAATAGGTAAAACAGTCACCTATAACCCTGAGTATAGAACACTTAAATACCCTATGGGTGATATAGAGCTTTCTAAAGGGGTGTGTACAGATGTGATTGTGCGTGCTTTTAGAGGAGTAGATATTGACTTGCAAGAGAAGATATATAAAGATAAAAAAAGAACACCTAATCGTTATAAAGGCTTGTATTATACAGACAAGCTTGACCCTAACATCGACCATAGACGGGTGAAGAACATTCAGGCGTATCTACTTTCTCAAGGGTACAGAGTAGAGGATGCATTTAAACCCGGAGACATAGTGCTCTGGAAACTCAAAGGTA
>JAYEFI010000058.1:0-4430 GCA_034658615.1 Campylobacterota bacterium | reverse complement strand
AAAGAAGCACGTATTTCTATTCGTGTAAACCCCAACATAGACCCACAAACACATCCTTATATTTCAACGGGTTTACATGAAAACAAATTTGGTGTAGAGATAGACATGGCAAAGCGTATGTATATTTATGCGAACAAGTCAGAATTTTTAAACCCTATAGGGATACATTTTCATATAGGTTCACAACTCACAAAGCTTGCCCCTATTAAAGAATCTGCACAAATAGTGGCAGATTTGGTACGTTCACTTAAAGCCATTAAAATTGACATTAAATTTTTCGATGTTGGTGGGGGTATTGGTGTGGTATATGATGATGAAGTGACCATCACAGCCACTGATTATGCACAAGCTATTTTTGAAGCAACAAAAGGTCTTGATGTCACACTTTTGTGTGAACCAGGAAGATACATGGTAGCCAATGCAGGTGCATTTTTTACTAAAGTACTGTATGAAAAAGTAAATGATGGCAAGCGTTTTGTAATTGTCGATGGTGCTATGAATGATTTACTGAGACCTAGTCTATATAATGCTTACCATAAAATAGAAGCAGTGCAAGTAGAAGGAGAGTCAACACCAGCTGATGTGGTAGGTCCAGTGTGTGAGAGTGGAGACTTTTTTGGTAAAGATGTACCTTTGCCTCCATTGGAACATAATGACCTTTTGGTTGTACAGTCTGCAGGTGCTTATGGTTTTACGATGGCATCAAACTATAATACAAGAGCGAAAGCAGCCGAAGTAGCTATTGAAAATGGTAAAGACAGACTCATCCGTAAGCGTGAAACCTATGAAGATCAGGTACGGTTAGAACTAGAGTATTTACAAAAATAAGGGATACTAAGATGACTTTAGATGATTTAAGATTAAAAATAGATAGCATCGACAATACACTTCTTGAACTTTACAATAAACGTATGGAACTTGTCCATGCAGTAGGTGAACTGAAGAACACTACGGGTGCTCCTATTTATAGACCTGAACGCGAACAGGCTATTTTGAATCGTCTAAAGAGCCAAAATACTGGTAAGCTTACAGATGAAGCTATTGATGCACTTTTTCTCGAGATGTTTGCCGTGGCTAGAAACCTTGAACTCCCAGAGAGTATTGCATTTTTAGGTCCTGAAGCTAGTTTTACACATCAAGCAGCAGAGTCAAAATTTGGTGCGATGTCTGCCTATATTCCTATGGGGTCGATACAGGCTATTTTCCGTGAGGTCAATAAAGGCACAGCCAAGTTTGGTGTTATACCTATAGAAAACTCATCAAACGGCATTGTCTCGGACACGATTAATTGTTTGGATGAATACAATCTTAAAATTATTGCTGAAGTGATGATAGATGTGCATTTTGCTTTTGCAACATTATCAGAAGATATTAAAAAAATTACTACAATCTATTCTAAAGATATTGCTTTTGGACAGTGTCGTTTGTTCTTACAAGATTTAGGACTTGATGATGTTGAGTTAATTCCCGTAGAGTCTACAGCTAAAGCAGCAAAGATAGCTGCAAATGATGAAACAGCTGCCGCTTTATGTCCAGCATTGGCAGCTAAGCTCAATAACTTACCTATACGTTTTGACAATATAGAAGACAACACCAATAATAGAACACGATTTTTTATTATCTCTAATTTCGAGAATGCACCTTCTGGTGATGATAAAACCTCTATGTTAGTTAGACTTTCAAATACACCAGGTTCTTTGGTAGATTTTTTAAATCACTTTGAAGGAACGGGCATTAACCTTGCTAAGATAAAGTCGCACATCGTAGGAGGTGAGTCTATCTTCTTTATAGAATTTCATGGACATAAAGATGATGTAAAGGTTAAAGGTATTTTAGATACATTGCACTCTGAAATAAAAATATTGGGCTCATATGTGCGTGAGACTGATGATGTGTGATAAAATTAGAAATTAGAAAGTAGAAATTGCAATGGTAAAATTCAATAAAGTACTTGGCGGCATTAAGACTTATGAGGCTGGAAAACCTATAGAGTTAGTAGTACGCGAGTTTGGCATTGCCCCAGAAGATGTAGTGAAATTGGCCTCCAATGAAAATCCTATTGGGACTAGTCCTGCTGTTAAAAAAGCATTAATAGCAAATGCTGACAAAGCGCATCTCTATCCTGATGACTCTATGTTTGAACTCAAAGAGGTCTTGGCATTGAAGTATGATGTGAAAGAAGATAATATTATCATAGGTGCAGGGTCTGACCAAGTGTTAGAGTTTATTTCTCGTGTAGTGCTTGATGAAAAGTCATCGGTATTGATGTCCTCAGTCACTTTTGCGATGTATGAAATTTATGCGAAACAGATGGGTGCTAAAATAGTACGTACTATGAGTTATGCACATAAATATGATGAATTTATAGAAGCATATAAGATGCATAAACCTAAAATTGTGTACATCTGTACACCTAATAACCCTACAGGTGATGCCACTTCTAAAGATGAAGTGATGAAGATTATCAAAGCCATAGGTTCAGAGGCTGTAGTGGTTGTAGATGGTGCATATATGGAGTATGCATCTGCTAAAGACAAAGAATATTCCATTTCACCCAATGATATTTTAGGGTTTCCAAATGTTATTTATCTAGGCACATTTTCTAAGGCATATGGCTTAGGAGGTATGAGAGTTGGTTACGGGGTTGCACAAAAAAAATTGATAAAACAACTTTATAAAATGCGTCCACCTTTTAATATATCTACACTTTCTCTTGCTGCGGCTATTGAGGCAAGTAAAGATGAAACATTTATTGAAGCATCTATTACTTTACATCAAGAACAAATAGGGCGTTATGAATTTTTTGCAAAAGAGAATGGGTTTGAGTATATAGACTCTTATACAAACTTTATTACCTATATTTTTGATGATAAAATGGACTCTACAAAAATTTCCGATGCTTTACTAAAAAGAGGTGTTATTATTCGTAATCTTGCTTCTTATGGTTTGAATGCAATACGTATTACCATAGGAACAGCAAAGCAAAATGATACTTTTTTTAAACATTTTTCTGAGGTTATAGCGTGAATTTAAAATCACATACTATAGAAGAACTCAATAGACTCTCAGAAGAGATTAGAAAAAAAATACTTGATACTGTGAGTAAAAATGGTGGACATCTCTCTTCAACTATGGGTGCGACAGATCTTATTGTCGCAATGCATAAAGTCTTTGATGTAGAGAAAGACCCATTCATTTTTGATGTGAGTCATCAAGCCTATGCCCATAAGCTACTTACTGGAAGATGGGATGAATTTTCGACTCTCCGTCAATTTGATGGTATTTGTGGCTATACAAAGCCCAAGGAGTCCAAGTATGACTACTATGTAGCAGGACACTCTTCAACGTCTATTTCACTAGCTGTTGGTGCAGCTAAGGCAATAGCACTCAAAGATGAAGATAGAATTCCTGTAGCTTTTATAGGTGATGGATCAATGTCAGCAGGTATGGTCTACGAAGCACTCAATGAGTTAGGCGATAGAAAATACCCTGTAGTGATTATACTCAATGATAATGAGATGAGTATTGCAAAACCTATTGGGGCAATATCTAAACTACTTTCTCAAACGATGGCGGGTTCTTTTTATCAAAAATTTAAAGGTAAGGTAGAAAAAGCTTTAGAACATTTACCAGAGTCTGCACACTACATGGCAAAACGTTTTGAAGAATCATTTAAGCTAATTACTCCAGGTATTTTGTTTGAAGAGATGGGCATAGAGTACATTGGCCCCGTGGATGGACATGATATTGAAGCTTTAATTGAGACAATGGAAGTTGCAAAAGCATTAGGAAAACCAGTCATTATTCATGCTCAAACGATCAAAGGTAAGGGGTATGAAATTGCTGAAGGGACAAAAGAACATTGGCATGGTGTGAGTCCATTTGATCTTAAAACGGGTACTTCTCCTAAAAAAGCTTCTGCTAAAGCAGCCACGGCTATATTTTCTGAGACTTTGGTAGAGTTGGCAGATAATGACAAGAGAGTTGTAGGGGTGACTGCGGCAATGCCAACAGGTACAGGAATGACAGCAGTTATGGAAAAACACCCTGAACGTTTTTGGGATGTTGCCATAGCAGAACAACATGCAGTAACGTCTATGGGACCTTTGGCTAAAGAGGGATTTAAACCATTTTGTACCATTTACTCGACGTTTTTACAACGGGGTTTTGATCAGGTCATACATGACATTGCACTTATGGATTTAGGTGTTGCTTTTGCAATGGACAGAGCTGGTATTGTTGGTGAAGATGGAGAGACCCATCAAGGGGTTTTTGATATTTCGTATCTAAGAGGCATTCCTAATATGACACTTTTAGCACCCTACAATGAAACAACTATGAAGCTTTGTATGGCATTTGCTAAAGAATATAACCATCCTTGTGCATTTAGGTACCCAAGGGGTGCTTTTTTAGCAGAAGACAGAGAAAGT
>JAYEFI010000057.1:0-4534 GCA_034658615.1 Campylobacterota bacterium | reverse complement strand
TCTGTACATAAAACAGTAAACAGTAAAGTAGAAAAAACTATTATGGCAGTACAAGAACATTTGTTCCCAGACAATAGTAAAATCCCCTCAGCCAAAATGATGCATGCAAACACCTTTTTACTAGAGACCATTAGTCATAAAAGTTATGACAAAGATATACGTAACTTTGTTGTTGAGGGTGCAAAAGAGTTAGAACTTAGAGAAAAAGGTCATTTTGTACAGTTGTCAAAAGAAGAGAAAGAGAGAGCATTGCGTGAATATGAAGAGACAAATTACGGAAGTTCATGGTTGTCACGTATTATGACACTCACCATGGAAGGTATGTTTAGTGATCCTATTTATGGTGCAAACAAAAATGAAGAGGGGTGGGAGTCACTAGGTAGCTTTGGGGGACAACCAAGACCTGAAACAAGGTATTTAGATGTATGATGTCGCAGTAATAGGTTCAGGGGCTAGTGGAGGAGCTGTAGCATATACTTTGTGTAAGGCAGGCTACAAGGTTGTGATGTTTGAAAAAGGCAGACTTGTTGGACGTGATGAATTTAGCAAGGACGAACTGGCATACTGTAGGCGTGACCTCATTACACCTAGTCTATTTGATGAATACCATACTATTGAAGAGAAGGTAGATGGTAAGTGGGAGAGTACACCTACCTATGAGTCAGGGTGGAGTTTTTGGAATGGCAACATAGTAGGAGGGTCGTCCAATCTTATGTCGGGAATGTTACATCGTTTACACCCAGATGATTTTAGGCTTAAAAGTAAATATGGGGAGATTGAAGGAGCCAATATTGTTGATTGGCCTATTGGCTATGAGGATTTAGAACCGTATTACGATAAAGTAGAAGAGATAGTGGGTATCTCTGGAGACCATAAAGAACACCCTTATGAACCTTGGAGAAGTCGAGTAAACTTTACACAACCCCCAACACAAGAAAATGCAGTTGTCAAGTTGTTTGACAAGAGTTGTCATGCACTTAATGTTGCTCCTCTTGTGACACCAAGAGCTGTACTCTCTAAAGACAAAGAGGGTAGAAAAGCGTGTTATTATTCAAATTTTTGTGGAAGTTACGGATGTTCTTCTGGGGCAAAAGGTTCATCTCGTGAAGCATTGATAAAACCAGCATTAGCAACGGGTAACCTTAAACTTATGACGAACACACACGTGAAGTCCTTAAAGAGCAATAAGGAAGGAAAGGTTACGTTTGCTAGCGTGGTCAATACTATTACAGGGAAAGAGAAAGAGATAGGTGCAAAAATCTTTGTTGTGGCTGCACAAGCACATGAAAGTGCAAGGCTATTGTTAAATTCTGCTAACAAGTATTATCCTCATGGGTTAGCAAATAGTTCAGGAGAACTAGGTAAAAATCTTCTTTTCTCAGGAGGGGGTTCTGGACAAGGAGAACTACACAAAGATAGTCTGAAAGAGATTAAATTTGACGAACTCATGACAACAGGTCTTTTTGTCAACCGTTCGGTATTGGATTGGTACTTTATTGACCATTGGTGGTACGGTAAGTTTAAAGGGGGTTCTGTTGAATTTATGTTTGAACACCAAAATATTATTTCACGTGCACGTAAAAATGGCTATAGTGAGGGGAAACTCGTTTGGGGAGAGGCGTTAGGTGAGCGTATTGTTAAGCGTTTTACCGAACAAAAAAGTATACGCTTTGAAATCTTTAATGATTGGCTCCCCAATGATGACTGCTTTATAGCTTTAGATGAAACCCACAAAGACAAATATGGTATGCCCGTAGGAAAGCTTCGCCTTGAAGGACACCCTCAAGATGTAAAGGTAGGAAAATATATTGCAAAGAAGTGTGAGAAAATATTGAAAGAGATGGGTGCTAAAAATATTTACTCATCTATCTCTTCTTCTGCTGCACAAAATCTTGTTGCAGGAGGGTGCCGTTTTGGAAATGACCCTAAAACATCCGTGCTTAACAAGTATTGTCAAGCACATGATGTAGAAAACCTCTATGTAGCAGATGCCAGTTTTATGCCTACAGGAGGTTCAGTAGCCTACACTTGGACCATCTATGCCAATGCATTTAGGGTAGCAGACCATGTAGTGAAGGCGTTAGAAAAAAAGAAATAATCTAAAAAAAGAGTGATTGTGAGTAAGCTTAGTAAGTTTTATTCCCAATGCTATAAAGGTGCTAGACGACCTTCATAGCTTAATATAGTCGCTTATTCAGCTTCTAAAATAGCACCTGCACTGGCATTGGTAACTAAGGCTCTGTATTGACGTAGCCATTTACTTTTTAGTGGTTTTACAAGAGGTTTAAAGGTTGCTCTACGTGATGTGATGACTTCATCACTTAAGTTTGCACGTAAGATATACTCATCTACATCGATGTGTATCTCATCGCCATCTTCAAGTAAGCCTATAAGACCACCTTCTGCTGCTTCTGGACTGACATGACCAATGCTTGCACCTCTAGTAGCTCCTGAGAATCTACCATCTGTAATAAGTGCGACACTCGCACCTAGACCCATACCCATAATAAGGCTAGTTGGGCTAAGCATCTCTTGCATTCCTGGACCACCACGAGGACCCTCGTAGCGAATAACCACGACATTTCCTGCTTTCACTTTCCCTGCTAAGATACCTTCTATACACTCATCTTGAGAGTTGAAACATACAGCAGTACCAGTAAAGACTCTATCTCCTGTGATACCAGCTGTTTTAATGACCGCTCCTTCTTCAGCTAAGTTACCATATAGAATAGCAAGTCCACCCACCTCAGAGTAGGCATTGTCAATGGTGTGTATGATGTTAGTATCTAAAATCTTAGCATCTTTTACTTTTTCATAGAGTGTTTCACCTGTTACAGAAAGGTTATCTAGCAATATATCTTCTCCACGCTTCATCATCTCATGCATCACAGCATTCACACCACCCGCTTTGTTAATGTCCTCCATGTGTACTGTGGAGAGTGATGGAGAGATTTTAGCGATGTGTGAAACACGCTTAGAGATAGCATTGATATCACTAAGGTTAAAGTCTACTTCAGCTTCCTTAGCAATAGCAAGCATATGTAAAACAGTGTTTGACGACCCACCCATAGCCATATCAACAGCAAATGCATTACGAACAGCGTTTTCATTAAGAATATTTCTCATGCGGTACTTTTCACGCTCTGTTGCTTCAGACTTTGCTATGTCGCAGATGCGTTTTGCAGCTTGCTTGTAGAGTGCAGTTCTCTCAGGAGTCAATGCCAATATAGTTCCATTGCCAGGTAGAGCGATACCCATAGCCTCCATAAGTGTATTCATAGAGTTTGCTGTAAACATACCAGAACATGAGCCTCCACTTGGACAAGCATTACACTCGATGTCCAGTAGTTCTTCATCGGTTATTTCACCTGCTTCATGTTTTCCTACGGCTTCAAATGCTGTAGCAAGGTCTATAGGGGTACCATCTTTGGTATATCCTTTTTCCATCGGTCCACCAGAGACAAATACTGTTGGCACATCGACACGCAAAGCACCCATAATCATACCCGGAACAATCTTGTCACAGTTTGGTATGGCTATCATCGCATCAAGCTTATGTGCATTCATAACCGTTTCAATAGAGTTTGCAATAATCTCACGGCTAGGAAGAGAATAAAGCATACCATCATGTCCCATGGCAATACCATCATCTACGCCAATAGTGTTAAATTCAAAAGGAACACATCCATTTGCACGTATCTCTTCTTTAATAACTTCTGCCACTTTATTTAGAAAAAAGTGTCCAGGAATAATCTCTATAAATGAATTGGCCACACCAATAAATGGTTTAGCAAAATCATCATCTTTTACACCCGTCGCCCTTAGTAGTGAGCGGTGCGGTGCTCTGTCGAAACCTTCTTTTATTTCATTACTTCTCATAAAAAAACCTTTATGTCATTTATAGTGTATATTTTGGGATTATAGCAGACGAAACGCAAATAAATCGCATAATAGTGTACTTTTTTCTAAAACAGCATATTTGCTCTTTACATTAGAAACTTTTTAGGCTATAATCGCACTCCAATTTTAAGTGAAGACTTAGATGCGGTAATGGATGTGCGGGCGTAGCTCAGCGGTAGAGCATAACCTTGCCAAGGTTGGGGTCGACGGTTCGAACCCGTTCGCCCGCTCCATTATATAAGATATGGTGCCAATATGCCCGAGTGGTGGAATTGGTAGACACAGGGGACTTAAAATCCCCCGGTCATTGCGACCGTGCCGGTTCAAGTCCGGCCTCGGGCACCATAAACAGACCATCAAATAAATAAAACCTAATATTGATTTTTTTATTTGATGGTCTGTTGTTATGATGTTATGGAGCCATCGCCAAGTTGGTAAGGCCGTAGATTGCAAATCTGCTATTCACCAGTTCGAGTCTGGTTGGCTCCTCCATATATCAACCAAATTTTATCTTTTCTTAGATAAAATTCTATTTCTACAAATGTCGGGAGATGTCAGAGTGGTCGAATGTGCCGGTCTTGAAAACCGGTGAGGGTAATACCTCCGGGGGTTCGAATCCCCCTCTCCCGGCCAT
>JAYEFI010000056.1:0-4537 GCA_034658615.1 Campylobacterota bacterium | reverse complement strand
AAGTGGTACACCCATTAGGATTCGAACCTAAGACCCTCGCCTTAGAAGGGCGATGCTCTATCCAGCTGAGCTATGAGTGCACAAAAAATAACAAATAAGTAACAACTTGTGTATTAAAAATATAAAATCAACACCGCTATGAAATGTGACAAGTCACATGAGCCAACTGCTGAAGTTATCAATGGTACGCCTGAGAGGACTCGAACCTCTAACCCTCAGATCCGAAGTCTGATGCTCTATCCAATTGAGCCACAAGCGCTTCAACTTATAGAGTGGTTACCTGATTAATGACTAAATTATGGGGTAGGCGACGGGACTCGAACCCGCGACAACCAGTACCACAAACTGGCGCTCTACCAACTGAACTACGCCTACCATATATAGGACATTTTCTGAGCAATGCTCTAAAAAGTACCAATCCCAAGTAATTTTACTTAATTATTATCATGTTAAATATCTAAATGGTCGGAGTGAAAGGACTCGAACCTTCGACCCCCTGGTCCCAAACCAGGTGCGCTACCAGACTGCGCTACACTCCGTTTTCCAATGCATCCATAACTTAAGTAGTCTGAATTTGGAGTGCAATTATAGTCAAAAGGTTTCTATTTGTCAATAGTATTTGCAAAATACTTAAAATGTTTTTTACTTATGCAAAAGAAAAGTAAATCTTCATAAAAAAATGTATAATGATTCTTTACTATAACATGAGGAGTAATTGATGGATAGTTTTTTTACACTTATCAATGGATATATGGAAACCATATTTTTCTTTGATGTATTTTTTGGAGCGATTGAGGGAGCTAGTATGCCCTTTATTGTTGCATGGCTTGTAGTTGGTGGTGTGTATTTAACATTCCGTTTTGGATTTATCAATGTTCGTATGTTTGTACATGGTTTTAAAGTTATTGCGGGCAAGTACAAAACCAAAGATGATGTAGGAGAGATTTCTCCTTTTCAATCACTTACTACTGCACTTTCTGCAACTGTGGGCCTAGGCAATATTGCAGGTGTAGCTATTGCCATCTCTATAGGAGGTGCTGGTGCAACGTTTTGGATGATACTTGCTGGGTTCTTTGGTATGACATTGAAGTTTACAGAAGTGACACTCTCGCAAATATACAGAGAGCAACGACCTGATGGACGAATACTTGGTGGAGCTATGCAATACCTTTCTCATGGTTTTGCAAAACACAATATGGCAACATTGGGTAAATTCTTAGCCCTCTTTTTTGCTGTACTTACCATTGGTGGTTCACTAGGTGCAGGAAATGCATTTCAAACTTCTCAAACTGTGGCTGTTATCTCACAATATGTACCTTTCCTTCAAGATAGCACACTTATTTTAGGCATGAATGTTCCTCACACTATTCTTGTTGGATTTCTTATGGCAACACTAGTAGGCATTGTCATCATAGGGGGCATTAAACGTATTGCTCAGACTGCTGAAAAGATTGTACCTTTAATGGTATTTATCTATCTGCTTACAGCACTCTGGATTCTTGGTATCAATGCAGACAAAGTCCCTACGGCAATACAACTGATATTTACAGAAGCCTTTGCCCCCACTGCCATAGCAGGTGGCTTTATAGGAGTCTTGGTACAAGGATTTAAACGTGCAGCATTTTCATCAGAAGCGGGTATAGGGTCTGCAGCTATTGTACATTCAACTGCTTCTGTAAAATATCCTGTACGCCAAGGAATGGTTGCACTCTATGAACCATTTATAGATACCATAGTCATTTGTAGCATTACAGCATTAGTCATCATTACTACAGGGGTATATGACCCTACTGGTCCTTTTGCTGATCTTGTTGCAGCCAAAGAAGGTGCCGCCCTAACAGCAGCTGCTTTTGGTACTGTGGTTTCATGGTTCCCTGTTGTTCTTGCATTTGCCATCACTCTTTTTGCTTTTTCTACTATGATTGCATGGTTCTACTACGGAGAGAGAGCATGGACTTATCTTTTTGGAGAAAAATCGACACTTCTTTATAAACTTATCTTTGTCTCTTTTGTTGTGGTCTCTTCTGTTGCAAGTGCAGATGTACTACTTAACTTTTCTGACTTACTCATCTTGGCTATGGCACTACCAAATATTATGGCACTTTATTTACTACAAGGTGAAGTAAAAGAACATTTAAAAATATATCTAAAGAAATTAAAATCAGGGGAACTTGATAGAGAAGCGATAAGAGACTAATGTCTCTTATCATATAATGTACACATAGTTTGTTCTGGAAATGGATTAAACCATTTCCACACCCTTTTCACCTTTGGCCAATGCACCAATGACATAACCATCTGTATTTGCAAGTACAGCATCTACATCTTCAGGCTCTACACACCACACCATCCCTACACCCATGTTAAAGGCTCTATACATTTCATCTTCTGCAACGTACTGAGACATAAATTCAAAAATAGGCAACACTTTGATACTGTCTTTATTTACAATGGCTCTCATGCCTTCTGGGAGAACTCTAGGAAGATTTTCTACGATTCCCCCACCTGTAATGTGGGCTAAGGCTTTTACGTACTGCTTATTGGCCTTATACTCTTTCACATAGATACGTGTTGGTTCAAGTAATGTTTCTACCAATGGTTTACCTTCAAACTCTGTATCTAAACCCATACCTAGTTTTTCAAAAAGAAGCTTTCTCACTAGAGAGTATCCATTTGAGTGTACCCCCGAACTTGGCATTGCAATGAGAATTTGACCTTCCTTTACATTTGCCACGGTATCCATCTCTGATCGTTCTGCTATGCCCACAGCAAAACCAGCTAAATCAAAATCGTCATCTGAGTACATCCCTGGCATCTCAGCTGTCTCTCCACCTACAAGTGCACACTCAGAACGTCTACAACCCTCTGCTATACCTGCGACCACATCTTTCGCATTGTTTGGCAACAATTTACCTGTTGCATAGTAGTCAAGGAAAAACATAGGTGTACCGTTATTACAAATGAGGTCATTGACACACATGGCTACTAGGTCTATGCCCACTGTGTCAAGCTTACCACTTTCAATGGCTATACGTAGTTTTGTTCCCACACCATCTGTTGCAGATAAAATAACTGGTTCTTTGTAGCCTGTAGGCAGTGCATATGCACCTGCAAATGAACCTATACCACCTATAACATTCTTATCAAATGTTGATTTTACATCACTTTTTATAGCATCTACAAATGCATTACCTGCATCAATATCTACGCCCGCATCTTTATAGGATATATCTGACATTAATTTATACCTTTATTATCTCTATCTTCACATGAAGGAAATATTTTTTTAAGTATCATGAGTCCTGGGCACCATCCTGTAAGTCCAGCAATGGCAAGCATCACCATCATACCAAACTGTAGAAGAAAGGCTATTTGAAGCATATAAGCTTCGCCACTCATACCCATGCCTGCTAAACCTAGCACAAAACCCAATATACTTGCTTGTATTAAACGTTGTATCTTTTCAGCACACATTTAAAAATCCTTTGTGAGAAATTGTGCGTATTATAGCTAAAAATATCTACGATTAAGAGTTAAGTTTGCGTCCTAACTTCTTTTCTACTGCACCAACTTTATTTTTAAGTCTTCCAACTGGGCCTTCTCGCCAATCTATTTTAATAGAGCTATAAACACGTCCACAATCTTTTTGAAGTTCTTCATAGGCTTCATTTATTACCGCTAAAACCTCTGCAACTGTTTCACCCTCTATAATAGTACCCATAGGAGTAAGTTGGTACCCTAGTCCACTTTTATCTACGATGTCTAAAACTCTTGCTACGAAGGCACTTTTACTTTGGGTTGCTTCTGTTGGGAACATACTAAATTCTACTAATGCTGACATACTTAATCCTTAATATTTTGGAAGTGGAGACTTTAGTCCCACCAAAAACTTTATGTGAGACTGAAGTCATCACTTCCTTATTTCTTATTCATAAAAGCTATAATACCTTATGAATAATGAAACTATGATAATCATTGGGGCAGGGGCGGCTGGGCTTTGTGCTGCTATTGTTAGTGCAAGAGCAGGAAAGAAAGTACTTTTACTCGAGCAAAACAGTAAAATAGCTAAGAAAATCCTAGTCTCAGGTAATGGAAAATGTAACATAGACAATAGATACATTTCACCAAAGCGTTTTCATTCACAAAATCCGAAGTTTATTGAAGAGGTACTCAAAGGGTATGACTTTGATGTGGTAGAAAAGTTTTTTACCTCTCTTGGACTGGAGTTAGTGGAGGGTAAAGAGGGGAAGATGTTTCCTATGTCTCTACAAGCATCTTCTGTGGTTGAACTTTTGGAGTATGAAGCAAAAAGAGTAGGGGTACAGATAATGTGTGACTGTGCTGTGACTGCCATAGATAAAAAAGACAATACCTTTACAGTAGAGAGTTCACAGGGTACAAAAACATGTAAACAACTTCTCCTAGCTTCTGGTTCTCCTGCCGCTCCACATTTAGGTGGTTCTAACTCTGGCTATGCTTTTGCTACCAAAATGGGACACACTCTTATACCTAGACACCCATCACTCGTGCAACTCTG
>JAYEFI010000055.1:0-4612 GCA_034658615.1 Campylobacterota bacterium | reverse complement strand
TCTAAATAATGCGATGTACATTAACAATATCTTCAAGTACTTTAATATTGAGTATTCTGAGCTTAGTTTTATCTAGGTTGATGAGGGTATCTTTTTTAAATTTCGTCAAAACTCTAGATAATGTTTCTGGCGTAATATTTAATATTTTTGCTATATCATGTTTTTTATATTCTTTAAATATATTATTGTTTTTTAGTAAAAGATCTGCAACTTTTGCTTCAGATGTGAGTTGAGTTTCTTGGTGTAAAATATCTGAAAACATCATGACTTGCGAACTTAGACAGTGAGCCAATGCTTCAGAAAACTCAGGGATACGCATGAGAGCATGAAAATCGTCTATATGTAATAAACCCATCGCACCATCATCTACAAATCTACAAGTAGCTGGAAATGGTTTGTTTTGTAAATAAGCATATATTGCTACTGGCTGTGGTGCTTCAAAGTGTGTTAAATGTATTTCAGAACCATTTTGACCGGCAGAATAGAGTTTTATTTTTCCTTCAAGTAAGAGATAAAGATATTGACTTTGATCTCCTTCATAAAAAACTACTTTATCTGACTGAAAGTACTTGATCCGTATTTTCTTTTTAATAAGTGCTTGATGTTTTTCATCCAATTTACTAAACATATCTATGGCTTCAAGTGTGTACATCAAAAACCTTTTTATTATTCTTACATTCATAGTACATTATTTATGAGATATGTTATGAATAAATTTATACATTATATATAAAAATTTTCTGTATGTTACTATTGAATACATAATATTTTATTTTAATAATTAAATTATATACATAAGTAAATTTTATTTAATAATATATTCATTATTTGTATAACAAATGAAGTTTCTATAGATTAGGTAACAGTTTATTGCTATATAAATAGAATAAAATATTATTGATGTAAATTAATATGTAGTTAGTAAACATCGGATATAATCATGTTTATTAGATAAGAGAAGGATAAAAGATGAAGTATATTTTTTCTATGAAAATGGCAGTTTTAATGTTGTTTTTATTTGCAGTGATTGCAGGGGCAGCAACATTTATAGAAAATGATTATGGTACACAAACAGCACGAGCATTGGTCTATAAAGCCAAATGGTTTGAAGTTTTTTTAGGATATTTTGTAGCAATATTGGCATATAATATTATAAAATATAAGTCTTATACAAGTAAGTTCCCAGTGTTTTTGTTTCACTTTTCTTTTTTAGTTGTTGCCATTGGTGCAATGATGACACGTTATATTGGTTATGAGGGTGTCATGCCTATACGTGAGGGTAAGACAAGTAATATAATGGTCTCTGATGTTAAAAATATATTGGTAGATGCTACAAAAAATGGTGAGCATGATTCACTGGAAAAAGAACTTTTCTTCTCAACTATGACTGGTAACTATTTTAGTAAAACCCTTAGCGTAGACGATAAAAAAGTCAATATTGAACTACTTAAATACCTACCAACTGCTCATGAAGAGGTAGTTGCTTCCTCTGATGGTAAAAAACTTTTAGAACTTAAAATTTCTACAGGTAAAAGAGGCGAATTATATTATTTGGCTAAAGGTGAAAGAAAGGATTTTGGTTCTTTCTTTGTAGGGTATGAGGTAGCATCTGTTCCTGAAAAACCTACCTTTTTAATCAAAGATAGTGCAAAGGGCTATACCCTTGACTTCCCTTTTGTCATTCAAACACTTAACATGAACGATAAAACTTCAGGTGAATTAAAAGGTGGACATAGCGACTTTAGCAAAAGAATGTTATATCAATTTGGTTCAAATGCAGTTGTGTTGAAAGATATACACGAAAAAGCCATCATAAAAATAGATTCACATGACTTCAAAACACAATCAGGACAAGCTGAGTACATACAGTGGAAAGTGTCAGTAGGTGAAGAGAGTAAAGTTGTCACTAGTAGACCTTATGGAGGTAGAACAGGTACACTTGAAAGTTTCACTCTTGATGGTGTAAAGATAAATATGCGAGTAGGGGCAAAGCTTATTGACCTACCGTTTAGTATCAAACTTGAAGACTTTAAACTTGATCGATACCCAGGTTCCATGACACCATCATCTTATTCATCTGATGTTGTACTTATTGATAAAGAACAAAATATTACGATGCCATATAAAATTTATATGAACCATATTTTGGATCATAGAAATTATCGTTTCTTCCAATCTTCTTATGACCCTGATGAAAAAGGTACGGTACTTTCAGTCAACCATGACCCTGGTACATGGCCAACATATATAGGGTACTTTATTATGATAATAGGAATGATATGGGCACTTTTTGCAAAGAATGGTCGTTTTATGAAACTTCTTAAAAATACACGTAAGCTTCAATCTGTAGCCACAGGGTTTGCATTGATAGCTCTTTTGGCACTTGCACCACAGCAAGTAGAAGCTGCTTCACCTAAAGTGACAGATGAGACACTTAAGGTTTTACATTCTTATGATTTGAAACATACTAAAAACTTTGGTAAATTAGCTGTACAAGATCATCAAGGGCGTATGAAACCTATGGATACTGTTGCACATGAAGTGGTAGCTAAAATTACAGG
The DNA here is from genome assembly GCA_034658615.1 of Campylobacterota bacterium. Taxonomy (GTDB): domain Bacteria; phylum Campylobacterota; class Campylobacteria; order Campylobacterales; family Sulfurovaceae; genus Sulfurovum. The sequence continues at coordinate 2,051 of JAYEFI010000055.1, read as the reverse complement.
ACGTTCTGCCTTGTATAGTATAGAGCCAACACAAATGATGCTTGGTATGATTATGAATCCAAGTTTTTATCAAGATGTACCTATGATAAAAGTAGGACATAAAAAAATTGCTTTAGATATAGGAATCGATGAAAACACTAAGTTTGCCAAATTTTCTGATTTTTTCAATACTTCAGACGGCTCTTACAAAATTTTTAATCAAGTAACAGACTCTAGTCAAAAAAAGCCACTTGAAAAGTCACAGTACGATAAAGAACTTATTAAAATAGACGAAAGAGTCAATGTTGCATTTATGGCTTACCAAGGTTCACTCCTACGTATTTACCCTAAACCAAATGATGTAAATAACAAATGGATGGCACCTATGGATGCGATTAAAACATTTTTACCTAAAGATGCTGACCATGTAAAGTTAAGTATTTCCGCATATTTTCAAATGGTCGCTCAGGCTACCGAAACAGCCAATTGGGATAATGCAAACTTAGCACTCAAAGGAATTACAAAGTTTCAAAATAAGCATGGTGCAGCAGTCATACCATCTCCAAGTCATATAGATATGGAGATAAAATACAATAAATTTGGGCTTTTTGGTAAATTGGTTCCACTCTATCTTTTCCTTGGGTTAATCTTATTGGTCTTTGCATTTATTAATGTTTTAAAACCAAGTTTTTCCATGAAATGGATTATGCGTGCCTCATTGACTATATTGGTTATAGGTTTTGCATTGCACATTATAGGATTAGCCATTAGATGGTATATTGGGGGACATGCTCCATGGTCTAATGCCTATGAATCCATAGTATTTATCGCGGCTTCTACTGTCTTTGCTGGTATACTCTTGGCAAGAAAATCACCATTTGCTTTGGCAGGCACAGCACTTCTTGCTGGTATTACAATGGGTGTGGCACATATGAGTTTTATTAATCCAGAAATTACTAACCTTGTGCCAGTACTAAAATCATATTGGCTCATGATACATGTTGCGACTATTATTTCAGGTGATGGTTTCCTAGGTTTAGGTTCTATGTTATCACTCTTGGTATTAATACTCTATATCCTTAGAGGGAAAAAGGGCAATGACAATATTGACCGTTCTATTAAAGAGCTTACAAACCTCTCTGAAATGGGACTTATTATAGGTATATTTTTACTTACTATAGGTAACTTTCTTGGTGGTATTTGGGCAAATGAATCATGGGGTCGTTACTGGGGTTGGGATGCTAAAGAAACTTGGGCAGCTGTAAGTATTTTGGTGTATGCTGTTGTCTTACATTTACGTTTCATCCCATCACTTAAGTCAAACTTTATTTACAACTTAGCATCTACGTGGTCATATTCAGCAGTTTTAATGACATATTTTGGAGTAAATTACTATCTTTCAGGTCTTCATTCTTATGCAGCTGGAGACCCTGTACCGATTCCTATGTGGGTTTATTATGGCATAGCAGGACTCTTTGTACTCTCTATACTTGCAGCAAGAAACCGTAATCTAAAATAATATTTCTTTTTGACCTAACATTTTGTTGTTAGGTCCTCTTCACTATAACATCTAAGCTCTTCTCTTTATATCTTAACTATAATACGACTGTGCCTTTTGGCAAATATTTTATTAGGAATTAAAGATGATAGAAGAATTTAAAAAGTTTCTTGTTAAAGGAAACATGGTAGATATGGCAGTTGGTTTCGTTTTTGGTGGAGCATTTGCAACAGTCATTAAATCGATGGTGGCAAATGTAATTATGCCTCCAGTAGGAATGCTTTTAGGACAAGTTGATTTTTCAAAACTTTTCATCGCACTTGATGGTAAAGAATACGCAACTATGGAAGCCTTAGACAAAGCTGGAGCTCCTGCGATTAAATATGGTATGTTTATTAATGATGTGATTTCATTTGTGATTTTAGGCTTTGTTATTTTCATGTTTATTAAAGCATACAACAAAATGAAAGATGAACCAGAAGCAGAACCAACTACAAAAGAATGTGGTTCATGTGCAGAAACCATCCCTGTGGCTGCTAAAAAATGTGGACATTGTGGAGACGCGGTGTAAGTA
>JAYEFI010000054.1:2660-4671 GCA_034658615.1 Campylobacterota bacterium | reverse complement strand
GTGGTACACCCATCAGGATTCGAACCTGAGACCTTCGGTACCGCAAACCGATGCTCTATCCAGCTGAGCTATGAGTGCACATTTAATGTGTAGTTGCGATATTTAGAGCGAAAGTATAGCTAAAAAAGCTTTATTTATTCGAATATTCTTACAAGAAGTAAATCATTCTATTGTTTGACTCTTTTTATTTTATCAAACTTTATCATTAACTCTACTTTTTTTACTGGTATTGCAAACTTTTTTGCAATACTTTCTTTGCTCTCACCAGCATGAATACAATCCAAAATATCAGAATGTACTCCTGAAGTTTCGCCCTTGTCATTCTCTTTTAAAGTCTCGATATCTGCCTTTAGTTGTTTAACTTCTAGCTCATGCAACAAAACCGTCTCAGTATTTTCGTGTTTATAGCTATTTAATTGGCTGTTCAAAGAAAGTATTTTTACTTTTATCTGCTGATACATAGACTCCTTGTCTGTAATTTCTTTTTTAAGCGATGCAATGTTGTTTTGATACACTTTAGCTTTTTCTTCTTGCATTATTTCCCACTTGGAATTATTTTCCTTCTCATCATTTTCTTTATTTAGCAAATATTGTTTTTGTCTATTATTGATTTCTTTTAAATCATTATATTTTGCGTCCAATACAGCATATGTCTCATTCTTATCTTCAAAACTTTTTCTAATCTGTCCAATTTCTTCTTCTTTATGCTTAAATGATGATTCATAAGATTGCAGTTTTTCTTTACTCTGTGAAAGTCCTTTTTGAAGGGATTTTAGGTTAAACTCAACTTCTTTAACTCTCTTTTCATAATTTTCTTTATTTAACTTTTCTGTTTTGACTAATTGGTTATATTTTTCATTTATATGAGTATGATTAGATTTTTCTAAAGCCAATGTGTTTTCTAGGTTCTCTATATTCTCTTTTGCTTCAACTGCCAATGCTGCTTTATCTGTTACCAAAGTATGAAGTTCTTTTTCACGAGACACAAGAGCTAACTCTAATTCCTGATAATCTAAAACATAGCTATTTAATAGTTCTTCATTATTTTGTACTGTTTCTTCCAGTGCTTCTCTTTTCTCTTCTGACACTTCTTTTTCTTTTTCGTACTTTCTATTTAAATTCAACAGTGTTCTTGTTTTTTCTAATATCTCTTCTTCTAATGCTGTACGTTTTTGTTCTTCTTTTTTACTTTGCTCTAGGGATTTTTCTTCAAGTCTTAGTAGTCTTTTTTGATCAGCCTGCATTGTTTTTTCAAACATAAATACTTGTTCTTCATATTCTGCTTGCTCTCTTTCACGCTCTTTATTTTCCTCTTCTAACTTTATTTTATAGCCTTGAACCTGTTCATTTAAAACTTTCTTTTTATTTTTCTCTTCATCAAGCATCTTTCTGTGTAACTCTTTTAATGTTAAAAATGCCTCTTTTTCATTGACAAGATTTTTTTGTAAATCAACACTTCTGCTGTCATACTCTTTTTTTTCTAACGTATATTGTGTTTCCTTTTGAATAAGTTCTTGTTTCAAGGTTTTTAACTTTTTAGTTTGTTCAGTATGGTCTTCCCGTATGTGAGCAACATTTTTTCTTTCTTTTTCAATACGCTCCAGTAAATGCTCCTGCTCTTGTTTTTTATCTTCTACTTCTTGTGTATGTTTTTCTTCTATCTCTTGAATTTGTAGCTTTTTTTCAACTAACTTTTTTTCAAATCTCGCCATTTCATCTGCATGTAATTCTTTCGTTTCTATATATATTTTTTTCACTTCATTGAACTCTAACTTTAAAGAATGTTGTAACTCATTTGATTGTTTTATGTATTGTCTATGTTTCTCTTGCTCTTTGTCTATAAATACTTTTTTTAAATTTACTTCTTTTAATAATTCGGTATTTAACACTTCTATTTTTGCTTTTGCTTTTTGTATATCTTCAATATTTTCTTCTAAACTATTTTTGACTTCTAATGCTTTTTTCTCATTTTCTACATGCATACGCTGAAGATTTCCAATCTCTTCTTCGG
>JAYEFI010000054.1:0-2560 GCA_034658615.1 Campylobacterota bacterium | reverse complement strand
TTTCTGTACTTTTTTTACTAATTACTTCTTCTAATCTGCTACTGTTGGCTTTAAATGTATCAACTTCTTTTTTTTGCTTATCTATTAAAGATGTAACTTCATGCTCTTTTTCAATAAGATTATTTTCAATAGCGACAATCTTCTGTGATACTTCCTCTATCACAAGTTCATGAGCATCTTGCAGTTCTTGCTTCTCTTTATTTTTATCTTTTATAGTCTGCTGATACTCTGCTTCATTGGCTTTCATCTCTTTAGACATTTTTGTATTATTTTTTTCAAATACTTCAATCTCTGTACTTTTTTTACTAATTACTTCTTCTAATCTGCTACTGTTAGCTTTAAATGTATCAACTTCTTTTTTTTGCTTATCTATTAAAGATGAAACTTCATGCTCTTTTTCAATAAGATTATTTTCAATAGCGACAATCTTCTGTGACACTTCCTCTATCACATGTTCATGAGCATCTTGCAGTTCTAGCTTCTCTTTATCTTTATCTTTTAGTGTTTTTTTGTGTTCTATGTTTAATTGACTAATATTTTTATTTTTATCTCTTACAGTCTGCTCCAAAGAAGCTTTTCGATCTTCTAGTGTTGTGATACTGTTTTTTTTATCTTCTATATCTTTTTTTTGTAACTCATCTCTACTCAGAGCTTTGACAGAGGCTGCATAGGTCTCTTTCATGCTTGTTAATGACTCTGACTTCATTTCTACTGCTTGTTCTAGTACTGAAATTTTATCGGCAAACTTTTTATTGCTTCTGTGCAACATAATAAGTATAAGTACCAATACAAACAACAACACAAAAACAATAATAGGGACGTCCATCTTAATAAACCTCTATAAAAATAAAGAAAATAAACATAAAGCCTAAGTAGCCATTAACAGTAAAGAATGCTTTGTCTATTTTTGTAAAGTCTTTGTTGACAAGATAGTGTTCATAGCCTAACATAAACAAAGACAACACAACTGAGAGTTGTCCCCAAAACCCTAGCCCTGCATTCATCACAAAAAGACTCCAGAAGATGATTGTCAATACATGAAATACTCTTGCAATCCACATGGTTTTTTTTGCACCAAATTTTGACGGTATAGAATGTAAACCATTTTTCTTGTCAAAATCCATATCTTGTAAAGAGTACAGTAGATCAAAGCCTGCCACCCAAAACATCACACCTACGGCAAGATAGAGTGACCACTGTGTAATTTCACCTGTTACAGCCACCACACCTGCTATAGGAGCGAGACCTAGACTAATACCAAGTATAATATGTGCAAGTGCTGAAAAACGTTTAAAGAGTGTATATGCTCCAAGTACTGCTAGTATGGGTAAAGAGAGTTGAAATGCCAAGGTGTTTACAAAATATGCAACAAGTACAAAAAGAAATGCGTTCATAACGATAAATCCAAGCATTTGAGTATTTGAAACACGACCATCCACAGAGGGTCTTCCTTTAGTACGTGGGTTTAGTATGTCAATGTCCCTGTCAAGGTATCTATTGACACCCATGGCAAAATTTCGTGCTGTGACTGCTGCTAATACACCTAAAAATAGTAATTTCCAACCAAACCAACTGCTGTTGTAGGTTAATTTTGAAGCTACCAACATGGCAATAAAAATAAACGGTAAAGAGAATACGGAATGTTTAAACATTACCAATTCAGAAAAGTCAGCTAGAACTTTTTTTAAACTATTATTTCTCATTTCTCATTCACTATGGGTGAGGTATTTTTAATTTTGAGTTTAGAGACCATGCAATTATTACTACAAAGAAAAGAACAACATAGCCACTTTGTATGATTCCGTAAGAGACTAAAAGATATAACATCCATAGAAGTATCGCACCTAGTGGTGTAGGCACACCCTCAAAATACTTCTCCACCTCACCCACATCTACTTTTAAGTTAAACTCTACCAATCTACGTAATCCACTTATAATATAAACAATGAGTGTAATACCCAAGAGTATCTCTTCAACACTTCCTAGTACAACATAATGTTTTACAGCATAAAAAAGTAAAAAAGCTGGCATCACTACAAATGACAAAAAGTCAGCAAAAGAGTCTAACTGTATGCCAAACTCTGTAGAAAGTTTATATTTTCTAGCTAGTTTTCCATCCAAAATGTCACATGCACCTGCAATCCACGCCAAGACAATAGCTGTAAAGAAATCTCCCTTGACAATAAAGTAAATTGCCATAACTCCTGCTGCTACATTGACATAGGTTACTAAGTTTGCGATATTAAAACGATTGTCTTTGTCAAATAAATTCATTGTGTGCCTTATTAATAATATATCATTTTACCTTATTTGCTGTTATGGTATGATTACATAAATAATTAAAAAGATTTAAGATGCAAAACAGTATACAACCCTACCGTCAGCTTGCACTCATAGGACCTACCGCATCAGGTAAGACCTCTCTCTCTATAACATTAGCAAAAAAGATAAATGCTTACATCCTCTCTTTAGATTCTCTTGCTATTTACAAAGAGATAGACATTGTCTCCGCTAAACCTACTTTAGAAGAACGTGAAGGTATTTTACATTTTGGTATTGA
>JAYEFI010000053.1:3374-4691 GCA_034658615.1 Campylobacterota bacterium | reverse complement strand
TACGGAGGCATAATGTCACAAACAATGATGAGCGTAAGCTCTCTCAACACCAAGATAAAATCTCTCTTAGAAGCCACCTTTATGCATACTATGGTAGAAGGTGAGGTCTCTTCGGCTACCTATCATACTTCTGGGCATCTCTACTTTTCTATAAAAGATAAAAGCTCATCTATAAAATGTGTGATGTGGCGTTCTTCTGTGGCGAAGATGAAGTTTCGTATAGAAAAGGGTATGCATATTGTGGTGGAAGGTTCAGTGTCTGTGTACACGCCCAGAGGTGAGTATCAGTTTCAGACTGTACGTATAGAGCCTTATGGTCAAGGTGCTTTGGCTTTGGCTTATGAACAGCTCAAAAAGAAGCTCAAAGAAAAAGGGTATTTTGACACAGAAAGAAAGAAACTTATACCTAAGTACATTAAAAATATAGCACTTGTTACTGCTAAAAATAGTGCTGCTTTACATGATATGTTAAAGATTATAGAAAAGCGTTGGCCATTGTTAGAGGTGATTATTGTAGATACTTTGGTGCAAGGAGAGCAAGCAAGTCAGCAAATAGCAAAAGCATTAAAATATGCAGATACACTCCATGCAGATGTTATAGTGACAGGAAGAGGTGGAGGTTCGGCAGAAGACTTATGGGCATTCAATGAAGAGTCTGTTGCCGATGCTATATATAATCTAAAAACACCAGTTGTTTCTGCCGTAGGTCATGAAGTTGACACTTTAATTTCTGACTATACTGCTGATTTACGTGCACCAACGCCTTCTGCTGCGATGGAGATGATATTGCCAGACATTACAGAAATACGTTACTTGTTAGATGATTTTCATATAAGGTTTGAACATCGTTTTAAGCATGTGCTGCAACATAAAATAGTTACTTTAAATACATTAGATGAAGCATTGCGTAGTGTGTCACCTAAAGAAAAAATAAAGACCATAGAAACACTGTTTGTGAACCAAGAAGAATCTTTTGTGCGTACAATGAAATTTGCTATAACAAATAAAAGTAACATACTTCCTAGTCTACGTGATGCACTGGTTCAACAGAAGCATTTTATAGTAAAACGAAAAGTAGACTCGTTAGAACATATAGAAAAGAAATTTAAAATGCATAACCCTAAGTTGCAGTACCGTACAGGATGGGCACAAGTAATAGTAAATGGAAAAAAAGTAAATTTAGGTAATTTGGTAGTGGATCAAACCTTTTTTCTTGTAGATGAAAGCAAGAAAATAGAAGCAGTATGTACAGATATTAAACCCAAATAACGAAATAGGAATTCATGACTTTGTACCATCATCGCATTCATGGGGTTC
>JAYEFI010000053.1:0-3274 GCA_034658615.1 Campylobacterota bacterium | reverse complement strand
AAATACGAGTATAAAACAAATTCAAAGAATCCTATTTCGTTATTTGGGTTAAATCGCTTGGGTAGTTGATTAAAGGTTTTATGATAATATAAAAGTAAAGCTTAGATGAGGGGGTATAGTATTGTGATAAATAAAGTGAAAAACTTTTTGACAAAAAATAATAAAAATGATAGTCAAGTCACAGAACTACTCAGTACACGGAAGCATTCTTTAACACAACTTCCAAATGCAATTAAAGCTATGGATGATTTGAAAAGTGCTTATGCAAAACGCCATATAGAGGAAAATCATATTGCAATAGCTGCTTTAGATTTTGATGATTATCTATTATTTAAGACACTAGTGGGTAATGAAAAAGCAACAAAAGTACTTTATGAATATGCTCATTATTTACATGAAGTGAGTAAAAGCTTAGATATTACGCTGTACCATACTATAGACAATTATTTTTTATTGCTCATCACACATAAAAAAACAACACAGGAAATTGTCTCTACTGTAGAAGCATTTCAAAAAAAATCTTTGTTATTTAACTCTTCATTCATTGATACAAAGTTGCCATTAAATATGCTTGCAGGTGTTGCAATATATCCTTATAGTGACAATATTCACCATTTATTAGATAATGCATATAGTGCTTTGTTGAGAGGAAAAAAAGATGCATATGATAGTTTAGCTATTTATAGTGATAATCAGGTATCGAGAGATAACACTAAATTATACGATGAAAAATTTTTACTAAAAGATGTACAGAGTGCATTTAAAAATAATGAATTTATAGTCTATTATCAAGCACTATTAGATGTAAAGACAAACACTGTAGTTGGAGCAGAAGCTCTTATCCGATGGAAGCATCCACAATATGGGCTTATTTCTCCTTTAGAATTTATACCTCTTTTGGAGAAGACGGGACAGATAATAGACTTGGGGCAATATATATTAAAAACTGTGCTAAAACAGCAAGTAAATTGGGATATATTTAATTTTAGGCAAATACAAGTCTCTATTAATGTTTCCATGAAAGAGATAGAGAGTAAAAATTTTGTACAAAATATTGAAAAAGAACTTATGTACTATAGCGTGAGACCAGAACGTATAAAATTTGAGTTAACCGAAAGTATGGCAATGAGTAATCCATCAGACACACTGAGGTCTTTAAAGGCGTTAAAAGGTCTAGGTGTAGGTCTTGCATTAGATGATTTTGGAACAGGATATACCTCATTTAGCTATTTAAAAGATATTCCTGCAGATACCTTAAAGATTGATAAAGTAATGGTAGATAATATTTTAAATAATAATGAAGATCAACGTATTGTAAAAGGTATTATAGAGCTTGGGCATAGTTTAGGTATGAAAATTACAATTGAAGGTATAGAGAATAAATCTGCAGCTGATATGGTTATCTCTTTAGGATGTGATTATATACAAGGGTACTATTATGCAAAACCATTACCTCTGTTTGAATTTCAAGAATTTATTAGAGACAATGGCATAGACATCATATAGTGCTATATGATAACAAATCTAATTTTACATACCCATACCAGGCATGCCACCCATACCTGACATATCTGCTACTGGTGATGTTGCTGGTTGTGGTATGTCAGAGACTGTTGCCTCAGTCGTAAGCAGTAAAGAAGCTACAGAGGTTGCATTTTGAAGTGCTACACGAGCCACTTTAAGCGGGTCAATGATTCCTGCTTCTAACATGTTTACATATTCACCCGTTGCGGCATTAAATCCTAGGTTTTCTTCAGTATTGTTGGCAACCTTATCTGCAACGACACCTGCATCAAACCCTGCATTTGCAGCTATCTGTTTCATGGGAGCAAATACAGCTCTTAAGATAATTTCAGAACCTACTAGTTCATCTTCTTTTAAGTCAAGTTTCACAGCTTTACTTGCTTTAATAAGTGCTGCACCACCACCAATAACAATGCCTTCGTCAACAGCAGCTTTTGTAGCAGAGAGTGCATCATCAACTCTATCTTTCTTCTCTTTCATTTCTGTTTCAGTGGCTGCACCTACTTTAATGACGGCAACCCCACCAGAGAGTTTGGCAAGACGCTCTTGAAGTTTTTCTTTATCATACTCACTTGTTGTACTTGCCATTTGTGTTTTAATCTCTTGCGTTCTTGCAAGTACTGCATTTTTGTCACCTTTACCATCTACAATGACAGTATTGTCTTTGTCTATGACTACACGAGAAGCTTGACCAAGCTCTGCAAGGGTTACTTTTTCAAGTGTGAGACCAAGCTCTTCAGTGACGAGTGTGGCACCAGTTAAAATAGCAATGTCTTTTAACATCTCTTTTTTTCTATCACCAAAGCCTGGTGCTTTGACAGCTGTGATGTTAAGGACACCTTTGAGTTTATTGAGTACCAAAGTTGAGAGTGCTTCACCCTCTATATCGTCTGCAATAATAAGTAGAGGACGACCAGCTTGTTGTACCTGTTCTAGTAAGGGTACCATGTCTTTGAGTGATGCAAGTTTTGCATCTGTGAGTAAGATAATGGGTGCTTCAAGCTCACATGTCATTTTGTCTGTATTGGTCACAAAATATGGAGAGATGTACCCTCTATCAAACTGCATACCCTCAACTACATCAAGGTCATCGTCTATACCTTTTGCTTCTTCAACGGTTATGACACCATCTTTGCCGACTCTGTCCATAGCTTCTGCTATAAGGTTACCAATAGTCTCATCGGAATTTGCAGATATAGTCGCAACTTGAGCTATCTCTTTTTTATCTTTAACAGCTTTTGATATTTTTTGAAGTTCTTCTATGATGGCAGCTGAAGCTTTATCCATACCTCGTTTTACTTCTATAGGATTTGCCCCAGCAGTAATGTTTCTAAGACCTTCTTTAAAAATAGAATGTGCAAGTACGGTTGCAGTGGTTGTACCATCTCCTGCTTCATCTGCTGTGTTAGAAGCCACTTCTTTTACCAGCTGTGCACCCATGTTTTCAAGTGAATCTTCTAGTTCTATTTCTCTTGCTACAGATACACCATCTTTAGTAATATGTGGTGCCCCATACGATTTTTGTATAAGTACATTACGACCTCTAGGTCCCATTGTTACTTTGACCGCATCTGCTAGTTTAGTTACACCCTCAAAAAGTCCAGACCTTGCTTTGTCTGAATAAAATATTTCTTTTGCCATTTTCATATCCTTTATATCTAGTATAAAAGCGACTAGTCGCTTGAGCTTCCTGCTGAAGGAAACCCAGTGTTAACGCAGTTTTGCAGAGCTTTGCTCTGAAAACGTCCTA
>JAYEFI010000052.1:2176-4695 GCA_034658615.1 Campylobacterota bacterium | reverse complement strand
AATATGCAAATGTTAAGTATGTTATAATCAACCCAATTAATCATAAAAATGAAAGATGAGATAACGATGAAATTGACATTTATAGGCAATGGGAATATGGCTAAATCCCTCATAGAAGGTTTAGTGAGTAGTTATGAGATAGAAGTACTTGGAAGAAACAAAGAGAGTTTAGATGCCTTAAAGAAGGTTTTACCGCAAATAACCACCAAAGTTCTTATACAAAAAGAAGACATCTCTGGTAAAAACATTGTGCTTTGTGTCAAACCCTATTCATTACCTGCATTAGCTCCCAAGTTAACAGGAAAAGCAGATGCACTCTATTCGGTATTGGCAGGGACAACCATAGAAAGCATTGCTTCTAGTATAGATGCAATACACTATGTTCGTACTATGCCTAACTTGGGTGCGAGTCATTTAAAGTCAATGACAACGGTTACAGGTGATGAGGCATTAAAAGAAAACGCTTTAAATATTTTTAACCAAATAGGGCATACTTTATGGTTAGACTCTGAAAATGAACTTGACATTGCAACGGGTGTTGCAGGTTCTGGACCTGCCTATTTGGCTTTAGTAGCCGAATCTCTAGCAGATGGTGCAGTACAGCAAGGTCTTAAAAGAGCAGATGCACAAGCATTGGTTTCTGGATTGTTTGATGGCTTTGCAGCACTCATAGCCCACAACAGCCCCTCAGATATTAAAGATGGTGTGATGAGTCCTGGTGGTACAACGGCAGCGGGTTACGCAGCACTTGAACGTGGTAATGTAAGAAATGCCATGATAGAGACTATTGCAGACGCATATAGCAAAGCAAAAGAGTTAAAGGCAAAAAATTAACCTCTTTATAGTTTCATACCTAGACCTACTGTTTCACTAAGGGTTATGTCACTCTCATCAAAAACAATAGCACTCTGCACAGGGTGTGAAGCCAGTAGGCTTACAGCATCCAAGTCAATCATAGTGATGCTATCTGCTTTGGCAGAAGCTATGTGCACACCTGCAGCTACAGACATGGGGCCTTCTAACATACAACCTATCATACACTTTGCACCATATGTTTTTGAAAGGTCAGCAAGTGCTAAAGCTTGGGTAATGCCTGCTGTTTTAGCCAGTTTAATATTGACATAGTCAATGGCTTCAAGTTCTAAAAGCCTACGTGCATCTTTTAGAGAAAAAATACTCTCATCTGCGAGCAGGGGAGTTTGTACTCTCTCTTTGATGTATTGCCATCCCTCAATGTCATCTGCTGCTATGGGCTGCTCAATAAACTCTGAGAGGATGTCTTGTTTCTCTAGTGAGAGAAGTAGATCTACACTTTCTTTGGCACTCCATCCTTGGTTGGCATCAAGTCTTAGCTTTATGCTACTACCTAAAGCACCATGTATGGCAACTACACGCTCAACATCTTTCTTGGGGTCATCGCCAATTTTTATTTTTAAGGCATCATAGCCCAAGTTGACTGCTTTTTGTGCATCTGCTATCATCTTATCTATGTTTCCCATACTGATGGTTATGTCTGTTTTAAAATGGGTTTGTGTACCACCTAACATACGAAAAAGTGGTAATTTCTCAGACTTAGACTTTAAATCATACAGAGCAATTTCCAATGCAGATTTTGCTGTAGTGTTTTTAATAATAACATGATGTATGGTATGCAGTAAAGTATTAAAGTCTTCTACTTCACGTCCAAGTAAATGAGGTTTAATATACTCAATACATGCTACCATAGAGCCAAAGGTTTCTCCTGTAATCACAGGAGTAGGTGCACCTTCACCATACCCTAGTGTACCATCATCACACTCTATAATGACTACTAAATCTTCTAGAGTATCGACACGGCGAAGTGAAGTGATAAAAGGGGTTTTGAGAGGTGCTTGTAGTCTTTGGGTTCTTATGTCTTTTATTTTCATGCTATGATTGTAGCAGAGTGAACCCAAAAAGTTTTAATTTTACCACACGTTATGGTTACGAGCATACGCATTGTTATAATTTTTTTTATTACAAAAACCATACGTTCTGTAGTCACTTGGCATATAGTAATCATGGTCAAACAATCCACGACCTCTTACTCTGTCTTTAAAGCTATAAAACCTGTCGTATCTGTAAAATGTCTCTTCAAAATAGTATCCGTGATGGTTGAAGTACCCATAGTAAAAACCTTCTGCATCATAAAACGAAGCCCTGTCATAACGGTAGGCTAGCATCCAACCTCTTTGAAAGTGTCTGTACCCACGTTGTCTTTGCATAGGTTTGTTGTAACTATAGTGAGCGTTACTGTAGCTATGTGCATCATTAAATTGTGAAGATGACCCCATGTGTTTTGTCTGCATATCTCTGTGTAACTTATTTTTCATACGCTGATTATCTACACGTCTTTTTCGTTTGTGTAAAAACTCTTTTTGGTTGTTAAAACTTCTACGTTTGGCTTTGTGTTTATTGAGTCTTCTGTCCATCTTTTTAATCTGTTTTTCACTCATCATTTTGCTTGAAGGGTGTTGCATTGGAGATTGTGCTTGTGATGT
>JAYEFI010000052.1:0-2076 GCA_034658615.1 Campylobacterota bacterium | reverse complement strand
TTCCTTTTATTTTAAATGTTTAAACATCTTAAAATAAATTTGTGAGAGGATTGTGAACTAAATATTTTCTATGCTAGCATCTGTAAAATTTTTCCAACCATTAAGCCACCAAATGTACCAAAAATGTACCCCATCATTGCCATAAGTATACCTATGGGAATAAGAGCTTTAGAATAGGCAGACGCAAGTATAGGTGCAGAGGCGACACCTCCTATGTTTGCTAAAGAAGCAACCCCTAAACTAAACAAGTCTAGTTTAAATAGCTTTGCAAAAATAACCATGACAATCACATGTATAGTGATGATAACAAACCCTGCAAAAATATAGAGTGGTGCTTCACTTAGTTCTGTGAAGTTTGCACGGCTAGCAATGAGAGCTACAATAAGGTAGAGCATGATATTGGCTAGTTCAGAAGAGCCTGCTATTTTGGCTAAAGGTGTCATAGCAAAAAGTATGCCAGTAAGTGTTGCGATGATGACAACCCATGTGGTGCCAGTCAAAAAAGAGGTTGTGGGTAAAAATGCAGACAAATACTGTGCCAGAGCAGAGACAAAAAGTGCAGCACCTAACAAAAGAAATAAGGAAGCAAACTCTATAGGTTTTTTACCCTTTTCTTTCAATGCCAAACGCTCTGCTACATCATCGATGACTGAAGTGTCTGCTTTACTCCATGTGTTAAACTTTTTGGCAAAAGGGACTAGTGCTAAGAGTATCATCACCCATATGGCATAGTCTATGGAGTCTATGAGTAGTGTGTAGCCCATGGCTGAGTCTGGTAAATTTAGTGCACCTTGTATGGCTACCATATTTGCCGTGCCTCCCATCCATGAGCCTGCAAGTGCGGTAAATGGTTTCCATGCTTCAGCATCAAAAGAGGTATGTAAGAGTGCAAACATACCCACAAAACCTAAGCCAATACTAAAAGTTGCCACAAAAAATGTCAGTAACATCTTTTTGCCCAATTTAAATATTTCACGCATATCTGCAAGCAGTAACATAAGAAATATCATGGCAGGCAATAGGTTAGACTTGAGTGTTTTGTAGGTAGCATTGATTGACTCAGTTTTCTCCCAAAGTCCAAAAGTAGAGGCTAGCATGACTGTAAAGTATAGTATCACAATAGAAGGCAGGTAAGAAAAAAGTGTATGTTGTGTTTTATGTTCACTATAGACAACCGTAGAGGCTATGAGTGTAAGTGTAGCTAGGTATGAAAAGCCGTTTTCAATCATCGTATTGTTCCTTTATATTTCCAAATATCAAACTAGATTAAGTCCGATTTCTCTTAACTCTTTGTATTTATGAAAGTGAAATGTGTTGTAGTCTCTCGTGCTTGGTTCTATGAGTGTAATGTTTTTATTTGAATGCCTCATATGTAGTCTACTTTGATTCAGTATAAGTAAACGCATAGATTTTTCAAACATCTCTATGACATTTGCTGTTTTAAAAAAATTGTCGGGCATTTCATTGGAGTAGGCATTTTTTCCTAAAACATCTACGGCTAAAATATTGTCTGAACTTGCTTCATTAATACCTAGGTTTTCACAAAGAAAACCATCTACATAAATATTTTCATTGATAGTATGTTCTTTAAATATACCTGGAATCGCCATAGTAGAAAGAAGGGCATCTTTAATGGTAACGTTGTCATTGGCATCAAAAACTTTTTTTTCACCACTTGCTAAATGTGTAGCTATAAGTTTTAAAGGAATATGTGTCTCACACATTTTTCTATTGGCAAATATATTATCAAATATCTTTTCTATTTTCTTGGTACCAACAATGGCATTGCCTTTAAATGAAAAAGAAACCCATTTATGTATAGATGAAAAATCTTTAATATGTGCATAGATTGCAGACTCTTTTAGTCCAATCGCCATACATGCACCAATAATACCACCCATACTTGTACCAACTATTTCACTAGGTACAATATGTGCTTTTTCAAGGTCAGCTATGACCCCAAGATGTGCAATACCCAAAGCACCACCACCAGATAGCACTAAGCTAAAATCATTTGAATTCAAGTTTTTTATCATAAAATCATTATATCTAGTCTACTATAAAAATTGGACTTGT
>JAYEFI010000051.1:0-4703 GCA_034658615.1 Campylobacterota bacterium | reverse complement strand
AAGTCATTATTAATCTTCTTTCTAATGCTATTAAATTTACATCCTATGGAGGTGAGGTAAATTGTATTATTGAAAAGGTCACAGATAATGACAATAAACCACTTATCTCATTTAGTGTTCAAGATAATGGTATTGGGATGACCAAGGAAGAACAATCAGGTATCTTTGAGGCATTTTCGCAAGCTGATATATCAGTTACAAGAAAATATGGTGGTACAGGACTTGGACTAACAATCTCTAGCCAATTTGTTGAACTCATGGGTGGAGAGTTAACACTAGAAAGCATTAAAGATGAGGGAACAACATTTAAATTTACACTACTTCTAGAAGAAATACCATCTGAAACAGAAGAGCTCCACCATACATTAAATCATATCACTATCGGAAAATATGAACAAAATATTCCAACAAAACTAGATACAGATTTAGACAAATATTTTAAATATTTTGAACCATCAGTAAAACACTTTGAATCAGTTGGAAGTTTGAATGAGCTACTTTCGCAAGATGTATGTACACACTATTGGATTGATATTGATAAAGCTAAGCAAAATATATTAGATTCACTACCTAGTATTGATAAAAATAAACTTGTAGTCATCGCCAAAGTAACAAGCCGTTCAAAAATTGAAAAACTAAATATTGCTCAAGAAAATGTGATTTATAAACCTCTCACATTAACAAAAATTAAATCTATACTTCTTGAAAAAAATATTAACAATTCTAAAAAAGAACCTAGTTTATCTCATAAAAAGCAATTTGATGTAAATATTTTGATAACAGAAGACAATGTTATCAACCAAAAACTCATTCAACAAGTACTTCAAAACTATGGAGTAACGGTAGATGTTGCACATAATGGATTAGAAGCATTTGAAAAACGTAAAGCACATGAGTATGATTTAATTTTTATGGACATCCAAATGCCAATCATGAATGGTATTGAAGCAGCACATGAAATACTAAGTTATGAAAAAGATGAAAATCTTAAACACGTTCCGATTGTTGCATTAACAGCAAATGCACTAAAGGGTGACAGAGAACGTTTCTTAGATGAAGGCTTAGATGGGTATATAGCAAAACCTATTGAAACAGATGAACTGCTTTATGTGCTTAATAAATTCTTAGCCTCAAAATCTAAGCTTCTTCTCCAAGATAAAAATGATTCTCTTGATAATAATTTAACAACTAGCTCTACTATATTGGACAGAAAAGAAGAAGTATTTTTTGACAATCAAAGTTCTCAACAGAATGATAAGATAGATGAAAGAATTTCTTTAGACAAGGACAATACTCCCCTTATAAAAATAGAAGATAACAAAAAAGTAGGTCACGAAATAGATGATTTAATAGATTTTGATACTACCATAGATAAAAAAGAGGTCTTAGCAGAACTTGAGAGTGATGATGCCACTACAACAGAGAAAGCTATACTAAACCTAGATGATATATCATTTGATTTTGAAGAAGAAAAAGAGACTAAAAAAGTCAAAAAAATCTTAATTGCCAAAACTTTTTTACTCGAACAAAGTGTACTCATAAAGACACTTGAAAACTTGGGCTATAGTTACGATATGACAGAAGGAGAAGAGAAGCTTTCAACATCACTAAAGTCAGGACTTTATGATATACTATTTACAGATAATAGTATTCTAACAGAAAACATAATACCTTTAACCAAAGAAATTCATATCATTACAAGTAGAAAATCAAGTAAAGAAATCCAATCGATTATAGAAAATAAGAGAGGGTAATAGATGACACTAAATGTACTTATTGCAGATTACGGAAAAATACAGATATCAATCTTATTTTATTAGATATTATGATGCCTATCCTAGATGGTATGCAATTTCTAAAAATTTTTAGAGCAGATAATACACGTAAGAGTAAAATATTTGACCATGGTGCAAATGATTTTTTGTGTAAACCCAATTAAAGAAAAAAATTTATTTGAAAAAATTGAACGATGGTCTTAAGAGTTTTGACATAGTCCTTTCGGACTTGTCAATGTTAGTTTACAAATACTTCTGCAAGCACTTCTTCTATACGTGAAACTCCAATAATTTTCACTTTATTTTTAACTTCATCTGGAATTTCATCTAAATCACGTTCATAATTTTTCATAGGTATAAGTGCTTTTTCAACCCCTGCCTTATATGCAGCAATCAGTTTTTCTTTTAGCCCACCAATAGGTAATACCTTACCTGTTAACGTTACCTCTCCTGTCATAGCCACTTTATTGTCTATTTTTTTTCCTGAGAGTATTGAGGAGATAGCTGTAACCATAGCTATTCCTGCACTAGGACCATCTTTAGGTGTTGCACCCTCTGGTACATGCACATGCAAGTCAAAACGCTTATAGACTTCACTAGCACCCACACTAATACCCTCTTCTAACTCTTTTACACTTTTAGGTATAGTACCTATATCAATAGCAAGTTTTTTTTCATCTACAAGTATTTTAACAACTGAGTGTGCAATACGTACAGACTCTTTCATCACCTCACCCAAACTTCCCGTAAGCTGTAGTGCACCCTTTCCTCTAATCTTTATAGCCTCTATAGTAAGTACGTCACCACCAACAGCTGTCCATGCCAATCCACTGACTATTCCCACTTGAGGTACTTTGTCTACAAGAGATATTTCAAATACTTTCTTGTCTGTAAACTTTTCTAGGTTGCTTTTTTTAATCTCTACAACACTAAGGCTACTTCTTTCCAAAAGTTTTCTTGCCGACTTACGCATAAGCCCTGCAATACGTCTACGTAAATTTCTTACACCTGCTTCTCTTGTATACTCATCTATAAGCATTTTCAGTGCTTTGTCACTCATGGTAAATTCTCTAGCCTTTAAGGCATGTTTTTTAAGCTCTTGAGGAATAAGATAGCGTTTAGCAATTTCAAACTTCTCTTTTGGTGTATAGGAGTTCAGCCCTATAAACTCCATTCTGTCACGTAAAGGTGAAGGTATACGCCCAACATCATTTGCTGTAGCTATAAATATAGCCTTAGAGAGGTCTATATTAAAATTCAAATAATAGTCTCTATATTTACTATTTTGCTCTGGATCAAGTATCTCAAGTAGTGCGGCTGTTGGGTCACCACGCATGCTACGCCCCACTTTGTCTATCTCATCTAAAACTATCACAGGGTCCATGCTTTCAGCTTCTATAAGTCCTTGCACTAAACGTCCTGGCATTGCCCCTACATAAGTACGTCGATGTCCTCTAAGCTCATTGACATCTTCCAAACCACCAAGTGCAATACGTACAAGTGGTCGTCCAAGTGCTGTAGCAATGGAGTTAGCAAGAGAAGTTTTACCCACGCCTGGAGGGCCTGCAAAACAAAGTATGGCACCAGAGGTCTCTTTTTGTTTAATGCCTCTAAGTTCTGCTAGTTCTCGCACAGAGAAAAACTCTAAAATTCTATCTTTAGGTTTTTCCAATGAATAATGGTCTTTATCTAGCTCTTTTGCCACTTTACTTACAGATAAATTCTCTTTTGTTAACTTACCAAAAGGTAACTCCAATACCCACTCCAAATATGTCTGAAGTACATTGGCATCTGCAGACTCAGGGTGCATACGTGCAAAACGCTCTAATTGCTTATTGACCTCTTTAAAAGCATCTTCTTTCATATGGGGCTTAAGCTTGGCTATTTTTTTACGAAATGCTTCTATCTCTTCATCACGTTGTGTATCTGTTCCAAGTTCTTGCTGTATCTCTTTAAGTTGCTCTTTTAAAAAATACTCTTTATTTGTCTGTTCGATTTTTGTATGTACTTTTGTGCGTATTTCACGTTGTACTTTTGAAGCTTCTATTTCTGAAGTTAGTACATCAACCAAACCTAAAAGACGTTTTTCTATATTGACCTCTTTGTACAATATATAAGCCATATTTTTCTCAAGTTTCAACATAGACGAAACCAAGTCAGCAATACGATGAGGCTCATTATTTTCTTCAATGGTACGCACTAAATCGGCAGGGAAACTACTATTGAGTGAAGAGAGTTTCTTTATCTTATCGCGGACTATGCTCATAAGTGCATCTGCTTTAAGCTTATTGTACTCAGTAGCCTCAATAATGTCTATAGTTGCACGGTTATACTCACCCTCTTCTTTTTGTATGATTTGGGCACGTGAAAGTCCTTGAAAAAGTATTTTTACTCTACCGTCTGGTATTTGTACTTTTCTCATAATGGAACCAACGACACCTACTTTATACATAGCATCAAACTCACGTTTTCCTTCTTGTCCTTCTACAGAAGATGTCATAAAAAGTAAAGAGTTGTTTTCCATAGCAGCTGTGGCTGCATCTATATCTTTTTGGTTACTTAAAAAAATAGGGCTTATCATGAAGGGGTAGAGAAAAAGTTCATCTTCTACTACTATGGGTAATATATTGGGAAATGCGTCATAGTCGCTCAATTGCATAAAATTCCTTTGGATTAAAAATATATCTACATGGTAGACAAAATCAAGTTGATAGTTCTATCATAAAAGCACTTAAGGGGACCTATTATAAAAAATCTATTCTCACGCAAAGCATGAGAACAAGACAAAAGCGAAAATTTCTAATCAAATATCTTTCCAATGATGCCCTTTTTAGGTGCAGTAATATCTGTCATATTAACCACAGAACCATCATTTTTGTGTCTATATATTTTTGCAGCATCTGGTTTACCTGTACGGTCATATAGTGC
>JAYEFI010000050.1:5376-46993 GCA_034658615.1 Campylobacterota bacterium | reverse complement strand
ACTCCATGGCATTTACCATAGAAACCACCCAAGCACGCCGTGAAAAACAGATGGCATACAACAAAAAACACGGCATCACCCCTAAAACCACTTTACGTGACCTAGATGCAGACTTAAAAGTAGAAGATGCAGGAGAGCTTTACAACAAACAAAGCAAACTAGACAAAATGCCCAAAGCCGAAAGACAACAACTCATCAAAGAACTCAAAGCCAAAATGCTACTTGCTGCTAAAAACTTGGACTTTGAAGATGCTGCTAGGCTTAGAGATGAGATAGCTAAGGTGAAGAAGCTGTAGAAAACAGACCTATGTGTCTATCCATAGCATACAATATGCTATAATGATAAAAAGTTTAAAGTGAATGAACATGACAAAATCAGATATTCTTTTCTATTTATCGGAACATAAAGAAGAATTTTTTCAAAAATTTGGTCTAGTAAAACTAGGGCTTTTTGGTTCATTTGTACGTGAAGAAGCTCATGAAGGTAGTGATATAGACATCATTATAGAATTAGATAAAAATGTCACAGATGTCTACAGAAAAAAACTTGCCCTAAAAAAAGAACTAGAAAATTATTTTAACAAAAAAGTAGATATCGCACGAGAAAAATATTTGAAACCTTTAGCTAGACAATCTATAGGAAATGATGTCATATATGTCTAAAGAACTTTTAGCTCTCAAAACCATCATTGAGTCTATTGAAAAAATAAACCTTTATTCAAGTCCAAGTAAAAATGCTGATGACTTTTATCATGACAGCAAAAGTTTTGATGCGACGATGATACACTTTATCAATATTGGTGAGATGATTGAAAGAATAAGCCCTCAATTTAAAGAAAGCTACTCTCATATTCCATGGAGAGAAATAAAAGATTTTCGCAACCTTGTTTCACATAACTATTTTGGTATAGACGCAGATGAACTTTGGGATATTATAATAAATCACCTACCTACACTTAAAACCAATATACATGTACTCATCAAAGATTTAGAAACCGTATAGTAAAACAAAAGTTTAGATGCATCATAGCTCAGAGATGAGATAGCTAAGGTTGAAAATCTCTAGCTTTTGAACCTTAGTATGAAGAATTAGGTATTAAGAATTAAGAATTGGGTATAATACTTTCAATGATAAAAGTGGAGCCACTGCACCACAAACAAACAATTCCTAATTCATAATTCTTAACTCCTAATTTTTAGAAAGGCAAACAATATGGATCATAATCTCGACGCATCGCAACTCTATTTTAACCGTGAACTCTCATGGCTTCAGTTTAACTCTCGTGTACTTGCTCAAGCACTTGATGAGAAGCTTCCTCCACTTGAACGTCTAAAGTTTTTAGCCATCTACGGTACAAACCTAGATGAATTTTATATGATACGTGTGGCAGGACTTAGGGCTTTATATAAAGCACGTATACAAGAGACTGGTGCTGCAAAACTTACACCACTTGAACAGCTTAATGAGATACATACCTATTTACACAAAGAGCATCAAGTGTTGGAGTCATGCTACACTTCCATTGTCTCTAAGTTGCATGAAAATGATGTACATATAAAAAACTATGACACATTAAATGATAAAGAAAAAGCCGCCCTCAAAGAGGTCTTTTTTAATGAAATTTACCCTGTCATCATACCCATAGCTGTAGATGCGACACACCCTTTTCCTCACCTTAACAACCTTAGTTTTGGTTTGGCTCTTACGCTTAAAGATGGGTTTAAAAATGTAAAACATGGACTCATACGTATACCTAGAATACTTCCTAGGTTTTTACAAGTAGGGCAAACTTTTGTACCCATAGAGTCTGTGGTTGTGCACTTTGCCTCTGAACTTTTCCCTGGGTTTACACCACATGCTTCTACACCTTTTAGAGTGACTAGAAATGCCGACATCGAGATAGAAGAAGAGGAAGCAGATGACTTTTTACAACTTCTTGAAGAGGGCTTACGCTCTAGAAACAAAGGTTCACTCATCCGTCTGGAATTAAGAGAAGATGCCAATAAAAAACTAACCAAGTTTTTACTTTCAAACCTTAACCTCGATGACAAAGACATTTACTCTTACAAAACGCTCCCTCTACATTTAGGCTCCTTGTGGCAAATAGTCGGTGACAAAGCACTTTCACATCTAGTACTGCCTACTTTTAACCCAAAAACACTGCCTCCTTTAGATACAAATAACATCTTTGAAGCCATAGACAAAGAAGATGTTTTGCTCTATCACCCTTTTGACTCTTTTGAACCGGTTGTACAATTCATTAAACAAGGTGCAGCCGACCCAGAGACACTTGCTATTCGTATGACGCTTTACCGTGCTGGTCAAAAGTCACCTATTGTCAAGGCTCTCATAGATGCTATACGAGATGGGAAACAAGTGATGGTACTTGTAGAACTTAAAGCACGTTTCGATGAAGAAAATAACCTACGCTGGGCAAAAGCACTAGAAGAGGCAGGTGCACATGTCGTGTACGGTATCCCTGGCCTTAAAGTGCATGCAAAGGTTGCCCAAATCATCAAACGTACTGGCTCAAAACTTAAAAGTTATGTGCATCTAGCCACTGGTAACTACAACCCGAGTACTGCAAAAATATATACCGACATCTCCTATTTTACCTCTAGAAAAATATTTTCTACAGATGCTACGCAATTTTTCCACTTTTTAACAGGTTTTTCTACGCACACAACACTAGACCCTCTGTTTATGTCTCCAAAACAAATTAAACCAAAACTCATTAAACTCATAGAACAAGAGAGCCAATGTGGTTTGGAGGGTCACATTATTTTAAAAGCCAACTCTCTTGTAGACTCAGACATTATTAAAGCACTCTACATGGCATCTCAAGCAGGATGTAAAATTGATCTCATTATTCGTGGTATATGCTGTTTAAAACCTGGCGTTAAAGGCGTATCTGACAACATAAAAGTCTCTTCTGTCATAGGTAAATACTTAGAGCATGCACGTATTTATTATTTTAAAAATGATAAAGTAGGATGCTACATCTCATCTGCTGACTTGATGCCACGTAACCTCATACGTCGTATAGAACTCATGACTCCTATATTAGAAAAAAAACTTTCCCAAAAAATAGAGCAAATTCTTAGGCTTCAACTTGCAGACAACGCTTTACGCTGGGAACTTCAAAGTGATGGGAACTATACTAAAGTTTTACCTTTAGGTAGAGAGGTCAATAACCACTGTGTTTTAGAAGACTATGTCTCTAAAATACATAATAAAACAAATAAAGAAACACCAGACTATGTCAACCGTTTGGCAAAAAAAATACTCAAAGAATCGTAAGGATATAGATGATTTTAAACTTTAAACATTGGACACCCACACTAGGAAAAAACGCATGGGTAGCACAAGGTGCCTCCGTCATAGGACGTACCGTTATGGGTGAAGATTCTGCCGTATGGTTTGGATGTGTAGTACGTGGAGATGTGCACCACATACGCATAGGCAACAGAAGTAACATACAAGACCTCAGCATGATTCATGTCACCCATCATAAAAAACCCGATGAGAGTGATGGACACCCTACTATTATTGGTGATGACGTCACTGTGGGACATAGAGTGATGCTACATGGGTGCACCATAGAAGATGCCTGTCTTATAGGTATGAGTGCCACTATACTAGATGGTGCAGTCATAGGCAAAGAGTCTATAGTTGGGGCTTCCTCACTTGTGACAAAAGGCAAGAAGTTTCCTCCTAGAAGTCTCATTATGGGGAGTCCTGCCAAAGTAGTACGTCAACTCACCGATGAAGAAGTCGCAGAGCTTTATGCTTCTGCTGCACGTTATGTCACATTTAAAAATGAGTACTTATAATGACACGCACCATAGGAAAAAGTTTTAAAGATCTATTCTCTTCTGCTGTGCTGTTTTTTGCAATTAAAGTAGCACTTATCTCTTTAGTTATTACTGCGGGATTATTGTGGTCTACACAGAGTACTATGCATACCTTTATTAGCAGTTATCTTTCTTGGTTACCTTGGGAATGGCTTAGAACTACAGGGGCTTCTATAGCTTCTGTGGCTCTGTCGTATATGGTTTTTGTTATGACTATATCTATAGTCACTTCTTTTATGATAGAACCTTTACTTATAAAACTGGGGGAAAAACACTACCCTCACATAAAGGCAATTGGGAGTCCAAACCTCACAACTTCCACTGTGTTAAGTTTAAAGTCTACACTCATTGCTTTTGTACTTTTTATGTTTACTTTTCCTATGATGTTTGTGCCACTTTTAGGTGCTGTGTACATGTTATGGATATGGTCCATACTCCTTAAAGCACCAACCATTTATGATGTGAGTAGCCTTTTTATTGAAGATAAAAATGCATTAAAACAAAAAACAAAAAAAACAACCATACTCGCTATGGTTGCTGCAGGGTTTAACTATATACCTATACTCAATATTTTTGCAGCAGTCTTTGCTCAAATACTTTTTTTACATCATATTTTAGGTAAAGAGAATCATTAGAAATCCCCATCATTACCACTATGCTAAGCATTCTGAGAGTTTGGAAGTGGAGACTTCAGTCCCACCCAAAAGTTGACATCATAGAAATATCTAATTTTATAAGGGGTTTACACTTTGAGTGGGAGTAAACTCTCCACTTCCGAAAGTTGTGGCTATCAATGCCATTAATCTTTTTTCTCTTTTTTAAGTCTTCTCTCTTTTTTAGATGAGATGGAAAATCTTAAAAGCTCATCTGAAGTGCAAACATATGCAGGTAATGTTTGTACCGATTTTTCCATCACCTTAGCTGCACACACAGCATCTGAATAGGCACGATGGTGTGTAGCAGTTTCTATCTCTAAAAAGTCTATAAGGTAGGCTAATCCATAACGTTCACTCTCAAATGTTCTTCGTGCTAAATCTATGGTACAGAGTTTAGGGTTACCAATACTACCTAAGCCAAAACGTGCAAAAGAAGCATTGAGAAAATTATAATCAAAATTAGCATTATGTGCAACAAAAATGCTGTCTTTCATAAAGTGACGTAGTCCTATGAGTGCTTCTTTACGACTCGGTGCACCTATAAGGTCGGTGGGTTCTATACCAGTTATTTTTGTAATATATTCTGGTAAAAAAGCACACTCAACAAAGGTTTCATAAGAGTCTATGACTTTTCCATTTTGTAACATCACTGCACCTATTTCAATGACTTGTGAAGTACCAGGTTTGGAACCATTGGTTTCTATGTCTATGACACAATATTGTTGTTCATGGTAGGGAGTAAAATAAGTCAAAAGTCTATAGCCATCTTCTGCTTCTCTAATGGGGTAACCTGAAGCTTGTAGTAGTATTAAAATGGTATCACTATCTTCCAATAGAGTACAGTACTTTAACGCAATATGATGGTACTGTTCTTGGCTTAGTAACCCATCATGCTTACGAAAAGCTGTTGTTAATTCTTCAAAAACTTTTTGCATTGTCTATAAACTGCTTTACTTTATGGGCATCTTTTTGACCTTTTGTCAACTCTACACCTGAACTTACATCTACACCATAAAATCCAAATGCTTTCACTTCTGAAACATTTTGCTCGCTAAGTCCACCTGCTAAAATAATTTTGGAACAGTCGACACCTTCAAACCATTCAAGGTTTAAACGTTTTCCTGTTCCTCCATATGCCTCGCTAAAAGCATCAACCAAACGGTATCTATCTTCAAACCTATGTACGTCTTGAGCAGACTTAGCACGCACTACAGGTAATGTTGCTAATCCTATGGTCTCTATAAATGCTTCATCGACATCAAAATGTATTTGAGCACGTGAAATATTACACTCTTGGCATATTTTATCAATGTGTTCTACACTTTCATTCACAAACAATCCTACTCTTTCTACAAAAGGAGGAAGTCCATCTATAATATGCTTAGCCTTCTCAGGCGTTATGTACCGTGGAGACTTAGGATAAAACACAAACCCTAATGCATCTGCACCACATTCAACTGCATGTAAAGCGTCTTGTAAATTGGTAATTCCACATATCTTGACTCGCATGATTTCTCCGTAGAATGCTGTGAGGCACAACACTCTTTGTATTTTATTTGTTGTTGTCGGGGGACAATACCCTACATTATTTTAACGCATCAATCGCTATTTTAATGCCTTTTGGATGCTTATAGACAAATGAACCTGCCACAACCACATCTACACCTGCCTCTTTTAACAAATCTATATTTTTATCGCTAACGCCACCATCTACTTCAATGAGACATTTTGGATTTCTCTTCTCAATGAGAGACTTTAACCTTTTTGCTTTCTCAACCACAGATGTAATAAACTTTTGCCCACCAAAACCTGGATTAACAGACATAAGAAGAACCATATCTATATCTTCAAGTAAAAACTCTATAGACTCTGGTGTGGTATGTGGGTTAAGAACAATCGCTGGGCGTATACCTAAAGCACGTATCTTTTGTATAAGCCTATGAGGGTGCTTCTCTTCTTCTATATGAAAAGAGATGAACTCAGGATTTAAAGGTGCAAAAAGGTCTACAAAAAAAGTGTTATTTTCAACCATAAGGTGAATATCTAAAGGTTTGCTTGCTGCTTTTGCTACAGCACTCACTACCACTGGACCAATAGTAAGATTAGGGACAAAATGCCCATCCATCACATCTACATGCACAAAATCACACTCGCCCTCACAAATGGCTTCAACATCACGAGCCAAATGTCCAAAATCTGCCGATAAAATACTTGGTGCTACTTGCATACTATTCCTAGAATAATTATTTTAATAATTATAACACACCCCACCTAATAAAGCTCACGCAGTAACTTCCATCAAATCACGCTTGCGTGCTTATTGTCTCTACGAACACCCTTGTAAGCAAAGCGATTTGAGAGTAGAGACGATTTTTTTGCTTCGTTTTTTTCTAAAAAAAATGAAGAGAAAACAACGCCACACGTTGAAGTAAAAGGCACTACAAATAAATCATATATACAAGTTGAACATATCTTAAGCCAATTCTATACAAAAATCCCCTATAATCCCACAAAATATTCACCATTGAAAATAATGGTATTACTTATGAAGGACATATTATGGCAAGAAGATGTGCAATCACTGGCAAAGGGCCACTCACAGGAAACAATGTTTCTCACGCAAACAACAAAACAAAAAGAAGACAACTTCCAAACTTAAGATCTGTAAAGATTACACTAGAAGATGGAACAACTAAAAGAGTAAAAGTAGCAGCTTCAACACTTAGAACCATGAAGAAAAAAGCAGCCAAAGAGGCAGCAACTAACTAACATTCTGAAAATAAACCCAGTTTGTTAGCACACAGTTTACTAAACCTTTTAAGATAAGAGAAGATATACTCTCTTATCATGAAGTTTACCAAGAAATTAAAACGTTTTTTCGGATGGAAAGACAATCCAAAACCCCACATAACCCTAAATGACGAATATTATGGACATTTAGCCCCTTTTAGACTCCCACTTATACTTACAGTGCTTATAATGTTATTGGGTACCATGGGATACATGATTATAGAGAAGTATCCTTTAATGGATGCCATCTACCAAACAGGGATTACATTTACAACTGTAGGTTTTGGAGAGCAACACCCTCTTTCTGACATGGGTCGCATTTTTACCATTACACTCATTATTTTTGGATTTGTTGTCTTCTCGATTGCTGTGGGTATTATTGCAGAAGTCGTCAAAAAAGGTGAATTTCAAAAAACAGCCAAGGAGCGTAAAATGCTTTACGAAATTGCAAGATTAAAACAGCACTTTGTTGTGTGTTACCATAATGAATTTACCATTCAAGTTACTAAACAACTTCGCGAAAATCACATTCCATTTGTGGTAGTTGACCCCCGTGAAGACATGGAAGAGATAGCAAAAAAATACAAATACCCCTACTTTGTTACAGCAGAAGCACATACCGAAGAAGGGACTTTAAAGTCACACCTTTCGTCAGCTAAAGGTGTCATTACTTTAGCTGACAACATTGCTGACAACATTGCAACTATTGCTTCTGTACGACTCTATGAACGTGAAATAAAACGCACAAGACCCTTTCTCATTATTGCCAATGCACAAAGTAATAAAGATGATGAAAAGCTTCTTAAACTAGGTGCAAACAAGGTAGTTACTGCGACTAAATTGATGGCAAGGCGTATCAACGCTATGGCTGCACGGCCAGATATGGAAAATCTTTTGGAAGAATTTTTATATAAGCAAGATACACCTTTGGACATGGAAGAAGCAAAAGTTTCAAAAAGTTCTTGGCTTGTACTCAAAAAAATAAAAGTAGCCCGCTTTAGAGATGTTGCCAATGTAACTATTATTGGCATACGTCAAAAAGATGGTAAATTTATACCTATGCCCAATGGTGAAACACTCATCATGCCTGAATCAAAACTTTTACTTATTGGGACAAGTGAAGGTATTAGAAAAGCAAAAAAGATTATACGTAAAAAAGAAAAACCTGAAGAGTTGAAGTTTATATAAGGATAAAAATTGTTTAACATACACGAAATAGAAAATGGTCTTAATACCGTACAAGGCTTTTACTCTGGGGCTACCAATGTTGGTATGCGTACAAACCCTGCAAATTCTGGTGTGTCAGATATAGATGGAGATGTAGCGTTTATACGCAGTGAAATACCTTGTGACATTGCTTCTGTTTTTACATCGAACACTTTTCAAGCAGCACCTATAAAACACTACCAAAAATACCCCAAAGGGTTTCAAACAAACTTTGTCCTCATAAATGCTAAAAATGCCAATGCCATGACTGGAAAAAAAGGCATAGAAGATATAGAAACTATCTTTTCCCACCTCAGTAAAAAACAAAATGTTCTCAATCCTGTGATGTCTTCTACAGGTGTTATTGGGTACCGTTTACCTATAGAAAAAATTACTTCAGCCTTTGATGTGTTAGATTTTAATGGACACAATTCTCACCATGCCGCACGTGCCATTATGACTACAGACTCCTTTAAAAAAGAGCTGGCATATAAGGTGGTGTTAGAAGATGGGAGCTCTTTTAACATTGCAGCCATTTGCAAAGGTGCAGGTATGATAAACCCTGCCATGGCAACCATGCTTTGCTTTGTGGCCACAGATGCTGACATACCAAAAGATGATATGGATACATTACTTCTTGCCTCTACTGAACAATCTTTTAACCGTATTTCTGTAGATGGTGACACTTCTACCAATGACACTGTCATGTTACTTGCCAATAAAGCTTCAGGACATTATAACAAAGAAGCTTTTGCTCAAACACTAAACAAAATCATGTTTGAACTAGCCATGATGATACTCAAAGATGGCGAAGGTGCCAATAAACTTGTGGCATTTAAAGTCAAAGGTGCAGTCTCCCAAGAAGATGCCAAAAAAGCTTCCATGGCTCTTAGCAACTCACTATTGGTAAAAACTGCCCTCTTTGGAGAAGACCCAAATTGGGGACGTATTGCCTCTACTATTGGTGCATCTGGTGTGATATGTGATGACGAAACATTGACCATTCATTATGATGATTTACTTATCTACTCTAGTGCGTTTAGAGAGCTTGACAAGACCCGTGAAGACAAAGCCTATGTCATTATGAAACAAGAGCAGTTTAGCGTCACCTGTGACATTGGATTGGGAGATAAAACCTATACTTCTTATGGATGTGATCTAAGCTATGAATATGTCAAAATAAATGCAGAATATAGAACCTAATCAATAGCATTAAACCTTATAAACGTTATAATTGAGCATATAAACCCAAAGGATAAACATGTTACATGAATACAGAGATGAAATACACGACCTTAAACAAGAAAATGCACATTTTGCAAATATCTTTGAAAAGCACAATGCCTTAGACAAAAAAGTTGAACATGCTGAAATGGGAGATACGCCTATGACAGATATGGAATTGGAAAACCTTAAAAAAGAGAAGCTTCTTTTAAAAGATGAAGCCTACAAAATGATTATGGACTATAAAAAATCTAAAGCCTAAGCCTCACTTTTAAACTTCTTTCCCTATAATAGATAAAAAATTATAGGGCATACGCATGACACTCTTCAAGCTTACACTTATCGCATTACTTAGCAACACTCTCTATGCAGAACAATCTGTACAGATAGATATGCATGGAGGAAAAGAAGCCAAAACACCTTCTCTACTTGGCACAAAAGAAGCAACGAAAAAGAAAGAAAAAGAAATATTTTATGGAAAAATTATAGAGATAAAACCTGCAATGGGGTATAACTACTTGAAAATAGATGAGGCAGGGACAGAAATTTGGATAGCCATTGCCAATGCACCTGTAGCCATAGGTGACAAAATAGGCTACGATAAACAAACTATGATGACCAACTTCCAAAGTAAGACTTTAAATCAAACCTTTAAAGAAATTTACTTTGTGTCAGATGTCTACATACCCAAAAAACCATCTGCACCACAAAGCATGAAAGATATGTTAGGGCTTAGTACACAAAAGACCTCTCATGAAAATGCAAACAAAAAAAACCTAGCAACACCAAAAACAGAAGTTTCAAAAAAATCTTTTACCCAAATACCTTTTATAAAAAAAGAGTCCTATAGTATTGAAGAGATTCATATGTGGAGAAAAGAGTTAGCAAATCAAATCATTAGCATAGAAGCTACAGTTACGAAAGTATCTCATGCAATTATGAAACGTGATTGGGTACACTTAAATGATGGTTCAGGTCAAGAACAATTACTAACCAACGATCTCATATTTACCGCAGTCTCTACCAATGTAAAGTCTGGAGATAAAGTCCTTGCAAAAGGTAAAGTCATTGTAGACAAAGATTTTGGTTACGGATACTTCTATAAAGTTCTCATAGAAGATGCAACATTTGAGGTAAGATAGTGG
This sequence comes from Campylobacterota bacterium, assembly GCA_034658615.1. Taxonomy (GTDB): domain Bacteria; phylum Campylobacterota; class Campylobacteria; order Campylobacterales; family Sulfurovaceae; genus Sulfurovum. The sequence goes on along the minus strand of JAYEFI010000050.1, from coordinate 36,117 downwards.
CACAATTTAACACCATACAAGACATTCCTGAGGCACTACTAAAAACCATTGAAGGTCTTGGGTTTACCACTATGTCTGAGATACAAGAAAAATCTATAAATCCTATATTGGACGGTGCAGATATACTTGCACAATCTAAAACTGGTTCGGGTAAAACTCTGGCTTTTGGTCTACCTTGCATCATGAATACCAATACAAATGACTACAAACCACAAACCATTATCATCACTCCCACCAGAGAACTTGCAGACCAGATAGCTGTTGAACTTAGAAAAGTAGCAAGCTACAAAGCAAACTTAAAAATACTTACGCTCTATGGGGGTGTCCCTTTGCGAGCACAAGCAGAGTCACTTGCAAAAGGTGCACATATACTCATAGGCACACCTGGACGTATACAAGATCACCTAGCTAAAGAAACTCTAACCTTAGATAGTATTAAAACACTTGTACTAGATGAAGCTGATCGTATGCTAGACATGGGTTTTTATGATGAGATAGTAAAGATAGGCTCTAATATGCCACGAGGAAAACAAACATTGCTTTTTTCTGCCACTTTTCCAGATAACATAGAAAAACTAGCCAGAGCACTACTCAATCAACCCATTACTGTGAAAGTAGACACCATTATAGAGTCTGCCAAAATCAATGAATTGGTCTATGAAACTACAGATAAACTCAAAACACTCACAGCACTCATACAGTCTTATAAGCCAGAGTCTCTACTTATCTTTTGTAACACCAAGGTAGAGGTCATTTCACTCACAGATACCTTGGCAGGACATGGTCACTCAGTCATAGACATACATGGTGACTTAGATCAAAGAGATAGAAATGAATCGGTTATTGCTTTTTCCAATGGTTCTAAGCGTATATTGGTAGCTACCGATGTTGCCTCACGTGGGTTAGACATTAAAAACATAGAACTTGTCATCAACTATGACTTACCTTTTGATCCAGAAGTCTACACCCACCGCATAGGACGTACAGGACGTGCTGATGCCTCAGGAACTGCCTTGTCCTTATTTACCCCCAAGGACTCCGAAAAATGTGCCTATGTCCTCTCTAAAGCAAAGAAAAAAGAGATGAAAGCGTTACGCATAGATGCAAAGTTCAAAATGCAATCTGACTACGATACCTTATGCTTACATGGTGGCAAAAAAACAAAACTTCGTGCAGGAGATATTTTGGGTACTTTATGTAAAGAAATAGGCATAGATGGAAAACTCATAGGCAAAATAAACATTACCGATACAAAATCTTATGTTGCACTTGACTACACAGTTTCACAAAAAGTGTTTAAAGCACTAAAAAATACGAAGATTAAAAAGAAGAAATATATCGCTTGGTTGTTAGATTAAATGTTAAAAAAAATAGTTCTTTTTATTACAATATTACTATTAACTAGTTGTGCTTCACAGAAACAACTATCAAAAAAAGACACTATTTCTTACATTATTCAGTCTAATTATTATAAAGAATTAAATTCTACTATACTTAATGCAAACTCTCATAAAGACATTTTAAAACATCTTGATTCTCACTCCAAATACCTCACCTCTACAGATTTAGAAAAATTTTTAACTATGACAAGTGGTAAATTTGGTGGCATAGGTATTTCATTGCATATTAAAAATAAACTCTTGACTGTTATTTCGACAATACTCAATTCACCTGCTAAGGATGCTGGTATAAAACATAATGATATTATCATACAAATCAATGGAACTTCAACACTAGGATTGAGTCTAGAAAAATGTATTTCCCTTACAAAAGGTAAAGTTGGCACTTTTTTGAATTTAACTATTCTAAGAAAAAACAATCCTATACCTATACTCTTTAGTATTAAAAGAGAATATATCAACATGAACCCTATTTTCTTTCAACTCATCGATAATTCATTACTTTATATAAATATACCCACGTACAATGCTACAACAAGTAGAGAACTTCAACAAATTCTTCATGTTCACAGTAAAAGACAAGGTATTATTTTAGATTTAAGATATAACCCTGGGGGAATATTACGTGAAGCAATTTCAAATATTGATATGTTTCTAAATAAAGGGTTTATTGTAAAACAAAAAGGTCGTTTTAGTAAGTATACTGTAACACACAATGCGACAGATGGGGGGGATACTACCACACCTTTAGTCATATTAATTAATCATCGTTCAGCATCTGCATCTGAAATAGTAGCTGGTACACTTCAATACTATAAAAGAGCAACAGTTATAGGAGAAAAAAGTTTTGGAAAAGGATCTGTTCAAACATTATTTCCTATTGATTATGTTTCTGCCTTAAAACTTACTATTGCAAAATACTACTTAGCCAATGGCTTATGTATAGATAAAATAGGTATTACTCCTAACATAATCATCAAAAATAAAAATTATAAAATAAAAAATAAAAACTCTATATCCTATGATTATGTTAAAAGTATTCTTTTAAAATTAAATCAAAATACACTGATTCCTATCAAAAGTTCACATACTAATTACTTATCTACTTCAAATAATATTTTGTCATCCATTAGTATAAAAAATGATTCTCAACTCACCAGGGCTATTCAATTTCTTAAAAATAATAATTAAACAATACATTATAAGTATGTTCTGGCTCTGAAGTTAAATCATTATCTTTATATTCATATTTAAATTTTATTTGTTGATTATTTGTTACGGAATAACTTTGTGAAAATTTAAAAAGGTTTTGATGATATCCATTTGTATAAAATTGCTTTGTAATATCTATATTTGTTTTATAAAATTTACTTTTATCATAGATAAATCCTACAGAGGTTCCAATACCCCCAGTAATACTATTATGTATATATGAAAATACATCCGTCATAAAGTAACTATATCCATACTGATGATTGATACTAAATCCTGCCCCTACTCCTGATTTGAAATATAAATTATCGTTCAAATAGTTTCTATCCCATTTAAAATAAGTTCTCCAAGAGAAAGGCTTGATAAATTCTGAAATTTGCGATAATGACACTATAGATAAAAGGGTTAATTCTTTTATCTTTACTTTATTTTTATTCACTAAAAATAAACTATTTAAAAACTCAATCTGAGTTCCATGCAGCAATCCATGACTATTATCTTCTAATCCATGATATACAGGTCTGAATCCTAATAGTAAATTTTTTTTATTTTCTTTATGCTCTACTCCTATAGAGATACGAGCTTGTCTATGTGCTAATAAAGGACTTGGTGGAATAATATGCTCTATTATTGACCCAGATCCTAGCTTTGAGCGCAATGATGTTAAAAAATGAAATTGTTTTAAGTAAAATTCTTTGCTAATTCTACTTTGCATATAATAGTATTCTAATAATTCAATACCTGCCTCTAATATATATTGTTTTTGTTCTTTTTGAACCTTTAAATCATTTCTGAAGATATCTATTTTTAGTTTATTATTAGTAATGACATCATAAACATAATGTATATCTTCCTTATCAATAATATTTTCATATTTTAATAATACTGTTCTTTTTGATTCTCTAAAATATTCATTTATAATCAGTTTTTCATCTTGCATTGCATGTAAAGTTTCTAATGGAGAAACATGATAAGTAAAATACTGTTTTAAATCTATAGTATCTCGTGCAATTTCTAATAACCATAGTAAGTTATAAGAACAATTTTCTGTAAAAAAATAATAATCTGAATATATACCATTTAATTCCCAAATATGTTCAAACATTCTTATTATTTCTGTTTTACTTAAATCTAAATCATATTCCCAGATATCTCTTTGTTCAGAATCTCTGTATTCTTTAAGCTTATCATAATAAGGAGACATTGAATATAATCCTTTATATCCTCCTGTTAAACCATGGAAGGTAAAAAATAAACCATTTGTTTTACTTTCATCAACATCAGCAGCATAATTTATTGCATAAGATAATAATGTTGATTTAAAATTAGAATTTATACGTAAAAATGTGTGTCCAAACATTGATGCAGGTGAATTAATGTGAGCAGATGGAAATACAATTGTTGCAGATGTTGGTTGTAGTTTATTCAAAATAGCATTATATTTTTCACATGAACCTTTGGATATATAATCTATTTTCAACATTTTTTTAATCCATCTTACTCTAGCAGGAAATCGGCAGGATATAGATTTATTATTAAGAGATTTTTCTTTGATTATTTCTTCTATAGTTGCATCTAATTCTGATTTTGCATTCCTTTTCCCATCTGTGGACAAAAAAAACTTCTCATCATCAATTTCACTTATACCTTCAGTCATATGTAAAAGTAACTGCCAATATCTTTCTTGAGATAAATTTAAGTTATTAGCTTTTTCAATGTAATCAAAAGCTGGCAATATAGTTAAAATGGAGAAATTCACAAAGAATATTAATAGAATTTTTTGAATAGGAGTGACCTTAGTATGAGAAAATATGTATTTAAATAGGAAATTATCCTATTTAAATACACTAACTTAGATTGATGAAGATACTCCACCAATAACATCTGACATTTGAACTTGAGCATTCGTATAAATGCTATTATAATTTGATTGTAATGCAGCATAAAATGCTGTTTTATCTTGGATTTCTAATAACTCTGCAAGAGTTGAAAGAGATTCTCCTTGTCCTTTAGAAATATCTTTTGCCAATCCATCCATATTTGATGCAACAAATTCCTCTGCTCTTTCATTCATTACAAATTTATACTTTTTACATCCTACTGTGCCAAATGTTATACCAAATGTTTGATTCCCAGATGTACCATTAGTTGTTGCTTGAATTGCAAATAATACAGCTGTATTAGGCTTTTTAATAACTTGTCCACCTAATCCACAACCTGTTTGCATGTTTGCTGCTACTAAATTCATTGATCCAATTGTTGCTATTGCTATAGCACTTAATAAGATTTTTTTCATATCTCTACCTTTTAAATTTTTTATTAAACACTTATAGTATAAACAAATTATTCTTATAACTATCTAAATACTAACCAAGTCACTACAAAGAGAGCTACAAATATCCAACCTAAGATATCTGTATATTTATGAAGCTTTTTCTCCATAGGTTCACCACTCCAAGCCAACAGTCCTGCGAGCATAAAAAAGCGTAAGCCACACCCTAATAGTGAAGCAAGTACAAATGTAAAAAAGCCATGCCTACTGCATCTGATACTATAGTAAATACTTTATAAGGTATAGGTGAGAAACCTATGATTCAAACCAATTTTTGGCTAGTTCAAACCTATCCATATATCCACAACTTTGTAAAAAAGGCTCTATGAAATCAAAAGCAAAGAAAAAAAGAGATGAAATCGTTACGCATAGATGCAAAGTTCAAAATGAAATCTGACTACGATACCTTATGCTTACATGGTGGCAAAAAACAAAACTTCGTGCAGGAGATATTTTTGGTACTTTATGTAAAGAAATAGGCATAGATGGAAAACTCATAGGCAAAATAAACATTACCGATACAAAATCATATGTAGCTTTACACCACAGCGTGACAGATAAAATTTTGAAAGCGTTAAAAAGTGTGAAGATTCAGCAGAGGAAGTATATGTCTTGGGTATTTATAGCTATATAATACCCAAAGACAATGATTTAAAATTTGTAGTGAACACCTAGACCAATTCCTAATCCTCCAAATGAACCATAATGATCAAAGCTAGCTACCTGTAAGCCAAGATCCCCACTTATAAATAAAGGTATAAAGTTTTTATCAAGTCCTCTAATATCATATTCAAACCCTGCACCAGCACCAAATCCAAATACTGTTTCATCATAGAAAGAATTACTCCATGACCAAGAAGAGATACTACCGTATCCATACATATTATAATATTTAGTTTGTTTAAATTTATAGTTAACTCTACCCGTAATACTTGTCAATCCAGAATATCCCCATAAGCCAACAATTGCTTGTCCGGTTATTTTATTGGTAATATCATATTTACCACTCAATCCATACCACTGTAATCCTAAGTATTTATCACCTTCTTTTGCTGATAGAGTTGATGTCAGTAATGCTGCAGAAAGAAGTCCCATTGTTATTAATTTCATTTTTTTCCTTATATGTGTTTAAATTTGAATATTTAGTGTATATTTATTTATATTTAACTTACATTAAATTAGTTTATTAAATGTAAAAATTGTAAGTTAGGGCGAGATTTAGTGCATCTAAAGTCCAATTTAAGTTTTATAGATTAAACTTTATTTTCTTTAAATGGACTTTAGACTATTTATGTTATTTCTTAAAATACACTTTAAGATACTAGCTAATCTTCCAATATCTCTTTACGTCTTTTGTATCTTACTACATAAAAAACAGCGATAAAGACAACGGAGACTAAGGCTATCAGTGTTGCTGATTTAAGGTACTCAGATATGAGTTCTTCGTTTGAGCCTACAACATAACCCAATAGCACCAATACTATGACCCATATACCTGCACCCAATGCCGTATAGGCAGAAAATTTAGCGATGTTCATACGTGCCAGCCCTGCTGGTAGTGAAATAAGTTGTCGTATACCAGGGATGAGTCTACCCGTAAAGGTCGATATATCACCATGCTTACCAAAGAAAGACTCCAATTTATCTAAAGTCTCTTCTTTAATGAAAAAGTACTTTCCATAACGTAAAATAAAAGCACGACCAAATGACTTGGCTAAATAGTAATTAAGTAATGCACCGCCCACAGAACCTAAGATACCCATGAGTATCACCATGTAGAGGTTCATCTCACCTTTAAAAGCTAAGTAACCCGCAGGTATCATAATAATTTCGCTAGGGAAAGGGAAAAAGGTACTCTCAAGAAACATAAGAAGAAAAATGCCCCAGTACCCCATGTCTCCTACGTAAGAGACAATAGTATTTGCTATATCGTGTATCATATAAATATATCCAAAAATTAAAAAAGCGACTAGTCGCGTGAGATTTTCGCTGAGGAAAACTCAGCGTTAGCGTAGCAAATATGGGATTTGCCTATTTTACGTTCTATTCAGTATATGCTCCAACTGCTGTAAGTCTTTGATAACGCTGGTCTAACATAGCATCTACACTCAATTCACGTAATGCTTTTACGTTATCAAGAAAGTATTTTTTGAGTACATCTGCTGTAGTCTGCTTGTCTCTATGTGCACCTATAAGTGGTTCATCTAAAACATCGTCTATGAGTTTATGTTCTAGCAAGTCACTTGGCGTAATTTTCAATGCTTTAGTCGCAGCTTCTACCTTAGTTGGGTCGTTCCATAAAATAGCCGAACACCCTTCTGGAGAGATAACTGCAAATACAGAGTAACGCATCATAGCAAGTTTATCACCTACACCAATCGCCAATGCTCCACCAGAACCACCTTCACCAATGACCACAGAAACCATAGGTACTTTAGTGGCTGCAAACTCAAAAAGATTTCTTGCAATGGCCTCAGACTGACCACGCTCTTCTGCACCAAGACCTGGATACGCACCTGGAGTGTCTATGAGCATCAATACTGGAATATTGAATTTTTCTGCCATTTTTACTGCACGTAAAGCTTTTCTATACCCCTCAGGGTTAGGCATACCAAAGTTTCTTTTGATTTTATTTTTCTGTCCACGCCCTTTTTGTTCACCAATAAGCATAGTTTTTTGACCATCTATCCAACCAATATAACATAAAACAGCAGGATCATCACGGAATGCTCTATCTCCATGTATTTCATAAGCATCTGTCATCAACATTTTTATGTAATCTAAAGCATAAGGACGATCGGGGTGACGTGCCAATTGAAGTTTCTGAAAATCACTTAAAGAAAAAAATGTTTTATTGACCTCTTTTTCTAAATCTTTTTGAAGTTTTTCAACTGCATCCATATTTGCAATGGCATGTGAAGAGACTATCTCTTCTTGTATCTTTTCAATTTTATTTTCAAAATCTAAATAAGTTGCCATAGTCTAGTCCTTATACTTTTTTAAAGATAACAACACCATTTGTGCCACCAAATCCAAATGAATTGGACATTGCTACATTTATGTCTGCTTTTCTTGCACCTGTGTTCACATAGTCTAAATCACAATTTTCATCAGCAGATTCAGCGTTTATAGTAGGAGGGAGTACGCCATCTCTCATCGCCATAAGACATACCACTGCTTCAATGGCACCAGCTGCACCTAAACAGTGACCTAGTTGCCCTTTTATAGAAGAGACAGGAGGGCAATTTTCTTTCCCGCCAAATAACTCTTTGAGTGCTGCTGTTTCATTTTTATCATTTACAGGCGTAGAGGTTCCATGTGCATTGACATAGTCAACTTTTGGCTCTCCTGCCATTTTGTAAGCACCTTTCATTGCACGTAGTGGGCCATCCATTGTTGGTGTTGTAATATGATTTGCATCGCCACTCTCACCAAAGCCAATAAGCTCACCATAAATAGTTGCACCACGTGCTACTGCGTCATCATATGATTCAAGTACTAATGCAGCTGCACCTTCACCCATAACAAACCCATCACGGTTTGCATCAAAAGGTCTAGATGCCGTTTGAGGGTCATCATTGCGTGTTGAAAGTGCTTTCATTGCTGCAAATCCTCCTATGCCTACTGGACATATTGCAGATTCTGCACCGATGACTAGCATTTTTTCTGCTGTTCCCACCATGATGGACTTTGCAGCCTCACCTATGGCATGTGTACCCGCAGCACATGCTGTTACAGAAGAGAGGTTTGGTCCTTTCATACCCTCATAAATAGAGATAAATCCGCCCAACATATTGACAAGAGAAGAGGGAATAAAGAATGGAGAGATTCTTCTTGGACCCCTATTTGCACATACTACAGCGTTTTTTTCAATATTTGGAAGACCCCCAATACCAGAAGCAGAAGCAACACCGAATGTTTCCATGTCTACATCATCAGGGAGTTTTGCATCTGCCATAGCTTCTTTGGCTGCTTTAAGCCCAAGCTGAATAAATCTATCTGCTTTTTTTGCTTCCTTGCCATCAAGTACTTCAGAAACATCAAAATCTGTAATTTCTCCAGCGATAGTTACAGATTGACCTTCTGTATCAAAACTTTCTATTGTTTTAATACCACATTTACCTTCTATAATTCCTGCAAATGCACTCTCTTTATCTAGTCCTAGAGCATTGATCATGCCTAAACCTGTAACTACTACTCTTTTCACAAAAGGCTCCTATAAAAATATTATTAAGATATATATAAATACTTCATAAAGTACTCATATATGACTTAGTAAAAATTCTATGCACCCCAAGGGGTGCATATTTAAGATTATACGTTTTCGATAAACTTGATTGCATCATTTACAGTAGCAATTGCTTCTGCTTGATCATCAGGGATTTCGATATCGAACTTTTCTTCAAGTGCCATAACTAACTCAACAACATCAAGACTGTCAGCTCCAAGATCTTCTACGAATTTAGACTCTTCTTTAACCTCATCTGGGCTCACATTTAATTGCTCAACTACTACTTCTTTTACGTCATCAAATAATGCCATTTGAATCTCCTTAATTGTTTTAAAATACGCACAAGTATAACAAAAAAATGATAATAAAGTTCATAATATTTTATGAAATGCCTGTTTGTGGTTCAATAAAGCATCTTTTAGTGTAGAAATAGTGAAAGATGCAAGCATATATAGGAGAAATGTATCTATGGAGTTTATCTCCATAGATACTGCATTTTAGGGGGTTTAGAATGTATATTTTACGTTTGTATAAAAGTAACGTCCTGGCTCATTCATGAGCATCACTTCATTGTTACCTACAGTTGGAAGTAAAATTAAATCTTTATAAGTGTTCGATACTGCATAGGTTTCATCTAATACATTATCTATACCTACTGTAAGTTCTATATTTTCTCCAAACTGTTTAGAGCCTTTTAAGTTAAGTACTGCGTATGAATCAAGTGCTTGTTCACCATTTTCAGCATCAAAATCGCTCCAACTATCTGACGCTATCACTTCAGCTCTTAAATTTAAGCTCTCATCATAATCGTAGTTCACAGCGGCGTTTACTTTTAAAGGTGCTATATCTGGCATCTCCGTCCCTGTTTGCCCTGTAAGAGGATTGTCTTTTTCACCTCTTTGGTAAGAGACACCATAGTCAAAATAGATACTATCTGTCGCGACATATGTTCCAGATAACTCTACACCATAAAGTGTTGCATCTACATTCTCATAGGCATGAAAAGTAGCACCCATTTTATTGACTGCGTTTGCATTGTATGCAATATAGTCTTTCATTTGAGAGTAAAAAACCTTTGCTTTTATGCTTGCATCACTATAGTGTTGTTCAACACCTATATCTAACTCATAATTAATGGTTGCATCCAGCTCAGGTGTACCAATAGTATTGCCCATACTCCCTACCCAGTATAACTCTTTGCCATCTGGTACACGAGAAGATTTACCTAAACCTGCAAAGTATTTTGTATCTTCATTGGCTTGATACGTTGCAAACACATACCCGTTCAATTCATCATAATCATTGCTTTGTTGTAAAGGGTTTGCCGATGTTACTTCTGTCATGTCATAACGTAATCCAAGATCAACAGTCAATTTACCTAATGCTATTTTATCTTTTAAGAAAAGTGCTGTGTTTTCAGTATCAACATCCCATATACTATGAAATTTTGCTGAGGGAAGAGGCTTATCATTTTTATAGTATCCACCATCCCAATTTCTTTTACTATAGTCAACACCCATTGTAATAGTATGATTATCTGCATCAAAACTATTTTTAACTTTTGCCCCTTGCATTTTAGTGGTTAAAGCATGGGTCATGTAATTTTCAGCTCCCATGAGTCTGTACTTCGTAGACATAGGATGCTCAACTTCAGATTGATATACCTGAAGGCTTAACTCTTTTGAATAGTCACCCAAATCTTTACTAATGTACTCTATGTTATAGATGTCCGAGTCATCATAAATAGCATCCATCTTTGAACTTGGATATAAAATATCATCACTTCTATTGGCAGTGTAACTTAGTTTTAACTCTTGTGTATCTGTGATATTCCAAAACATTTTTGCCATAAGTGTTTGTTTAGCATAGGCATCCATATTTTTATATCTGTCTTGATACTGCACTGCTTTAGGGACTGAACCATTTGCAATCTCACGAGAAATTTGCCCTACAAAGTCATCTCCATTACCATCTTTATATTGTTCACCTTTTTCAGTAGATGCAGAGAGTAAAAAGCGTACATCTTCAGTTCCACCACTCAATGTCAGTGCACCTTTTTGGTAACCAAAACTACCTGCACCAAGATTTAAAGTACCCTCAAATGCTTCTTTAGGCTTAATTGTATGTACTTTAACATCTGCACTTAGTACACCAAAGTCTTCTACATTGTAAGGTCCTTCATTTATTTCTATAAAGTCTACATTATTTGTAAGTACATGAGAGATAGGAGGATCCATACGGTTTGGACAAGCACCACATACCTTTGCACCATCAATTGTTACATTAATATTGTCTTTTTTCTGTCCTCTAACACGGATGTCATTTGCTATACCAGAACGTCGAATAAGTGATACCGAAGGGGATTGCTTGAAAAGAGCCTCTCCTAAATCTGCAGATTTAATCTCTTCTCCAGAGACATCTTTAATGAGTTTTACCCCTACTTTTTCCTCAACATGAATGGTATCTAACTCTATGCTTGCTGCTTGCAAACATAAAGTAGTTGCCAAAGCTGTTCCAATGGAAAGATACATTGTTTTTGCCATATTACACTCCTAATTTTGTGGTATTCACTATTAAAAATTTAATAGCAATCCATTTTTCATCTAAATAGTTTAAAACTATAGTGTTAATTATGTGTTAATTTTATTGAAAGTGGGTGTATTTAAGAGTAAATAAAAACGCTAAGTGCTAATTTTTCAAAGGAGTTGTAGAAAAAAATATCTTAGCCTTAGCGTCTCAAACTAGTAACAATACTAAAATGAGTAAAAATTTTGCCTTTTTCGACGAGACAACGCATTATTACTCACTAGTGTTAATTTAGTGTTAAATTTATTGGTAAGACCTCATAATTAAGTAATGAGTCAACATGTCTCATAATTTATTTTGCAAGTTGTTTATTAAAAGCATCAAGATGACTAAAGCTTCCATTTAAAAGATTTGTGTATACCCTTGCAAAATCACTAGGAACACCTGCATCTAGAATACGCTGAATATCTGATATATCAGTCTCTTCTACAATCACCCCTACTTCAAGAGCATCTAGCACTGAAGAGCTTCCTTGTGCCACTAAATCATTATACATCACTTGAAGAGTTTCATTATCAAAATGTCCTGCATCATTGAGACTCACAGGAACTTCGATACCATATTTAATAAAGAGACTTCCTATTGCATCCATATGTTTTTGTTCTGAATCAGCTATATTTTTGAATATTCTAGCTTTTGATGTTTTAAATAGTGCAGTATATACATCTCTTGCTAATTTCTCTTCTTCTATCATATAGTTTAGATCTGCTCGTTGTTCTTGTGTGATATCCCCACTGACTATATCATTAATCAAGTCATTTTTGTTATGCTTCTTTTTTCTATCTTGATTATGCTTCTTTTTTCTATCTTGATGATTTTTTTTAGTTTGTTTTTGTGTCTGAGTATTTTCATTCGGCTGTTGCATACCTCTTGCATTCACTGTTCCAGTAAGAAGTGTAAGTATCGCTGTGATAGTAATCGTTTTTTTTAACATGGTAATCCTTTTAATTTGTATGTGTAAAAGAATTATATACTCTCAGTGTTACTTCATTGTTACCTTAGACAAGCAGAAAAATTTAAAAAATCAATGCAACTTTAACTTGATTATTTTCAACGACAAATGATTTATCTATATCTAGCTGTGAAGAGAGTTTTTCTACTATATGCAAGCCTATACCTAAGCCTCGTTCCCCCTCTTTGTAAAAACGATGAAACACCTTAGATGGATTTTTAACCCCATAACTATTATTACTAATCATAAATTTATTATCTGTTATCTTTATATTAATAACACCTTGGTTTGTGTTATATTTACAGGCATTACCTATAAGGTTATAAACAATTCGACTTAAAGCATTTCTATCACTCATAATAATAGTATCATCTAAATCTATCTGCCATTCCAAATAATCATAAAGTGGTTTAAAAAAGGCTATCTGTTCTTCTACAATTGCTTTTAAAACGAGAGGTTCTTTTACTAAAGGAATCTCACGTAAATAGCTATCTAAATTTTTATGTAACATGGCTATACTTTTTGTATTATATTCTATACTCTCTACTTCATCATTCTTTTCCATCATTTTAAGATTAATCAATATAGCTGAGATAGGTGTATTTAAATCATGGATAATATCTTTTATAAACTCTTCTAGCAGGCGTAGTGAATTACGTAATGGATTTAGAGAATAATATGAAAATAATAGTGCCATTAAAAATGCAATAAAGGTAAGAGCAAAAAATTGCCAATAAAGTAGTTCACGTATCTTAAGGAGTAACATCTCATACGCATGAAGAGGATAGAAAATTTTTAATGTATCCTCTGCACTACCTAACAAAGGTACCAATATATACACACTCTGTGTATCATGCATAAATTCATAAAGTCTCTCATCATTATCTGTAAGAATATCGGTATCAAAACGTTCATCTTCAAAATCAAAACTATAATTTTTCATCTCTAAAAAAAGTGCTTCACTCAAATGCTCTTCTTCTATCTTGTAATGATAATAGAAAATAAAAAATAAAAAAAGTTCAATCACTATAAAAAATAGCCCAAAGCTTTTAAAAAAAGATTCTTTCTCAGATAATTTTATAGCCAACCCCTCGTACATTTTCTAGTTCTATATTTAGGTTTTTTTTGAGTTTAGAGATGTTTACACGCAAAGCAATGTCAGTGGGTTTTTCTAAAAGTAATAGTATTTCATCTTTTGTTACGGGATTAGGATAATGTGTAATCAATGCTATAAATATATTTTTCTGAACTTCACTTAGTTCGATAGGTTCATCATCATAACGAAGTTCTTTTGTTTTGGTATCTAATTCATATCCTTTACACTTGATGATTTTTTGTAGTTTTGCTGTTTTAGCCTGTATACGCACAAGTAACTCTTCTGGGTCAAAAGGTTTTTTTAAATAATCATCAGCACCTGCTCTAAAACCTTCTGTAACTGAAGCCACATCTATCAATGCAGAAATGATGATAGTAGGAGTATAGTCTTCAGCGTCTCTAAGCAATTGTAATAGATCAACACCATTTAAAAGTGGCACATTAATATCAAAAAGATATAAATGATACTTAGTATGATAGCTCTCATCTAATGCCTCTTCACCATTTTTAGTCCATGTAACTTCATAACCATGTATAGTCAAATACTTCACTAATGTCTTTGCCAAACTAGGATTATCTTCTAGTAACAATATTTTACTCAAAAACAACTCCTATTTTAAATGCAAACAGATGTGTATAAGAATACGTATCTAATCCCCGAATATAATCTAATTCTACAAAATAATCATCATTATACGTATAATGATTTGACCAAACTAAAGCCTCATAGTTTTCAGCATCTTCATAAATAGATTGACTATTTTCGTAATACAATGAAGTATAGTAGTTATCATTGATAGTGTAAGCAATTCCTGCACTATACGAAAAAATATCTTCATATTTTGCAGTACTTGTATCTCCTGTATATGTATATAAAAAGGTACCAAATAGTCTATAGGGATTTTGAGGTTCACGTGTTGTAAACCGTGTACTTATGAAGTAGTCATTTTCACCTGTTCCTACAGAAGTATTTGCAGTTGCCACTTTCATACCCATCCCCAACACACTCGAGAAAGTATCGTGATTTAGGGTATAGCCTAGATGTGTGTAAATATCACCTGTTTCGTTAGAACTAATATTCATATCGTCATATCCAATATAATTTGAGTTAGATACTCCCATAGTCCAATTGTTTTTTTCATAGTGCAATAAAAAATTATACGTAGATGTACTCTGTGTAGTACTATCAAAACCTAAGTCTGTACCTATTTTTACGATTAGCTTTCCTGCATTTCCATTTTCATTACAACCAAATTGGTCTACCAACACATCAAAAGGGGTATTGGCACATTGGTCAAATTTATCCTCTATGCCATCAATGTCACTATCATAATATGTAGCAACTATCTGAGAAGTAAAAAGTAGAAAGTTAAGCAATATCAACTTCATTAGTGACGCGTACCTCCACCATTTCTACCACTACCTTTTTTACCAGCTCCATTACCACCTTGACGTTGTCTGTATTTCGGCTGGTGTTTACCACTATGTGATGGTTCAAATCTATATTTTCGTCTTTGTTTACCTTGGTCTATCCTATTGCCAGTAGAAAAACTCTGTTTAATTTCTTTCATTATCTGCATGCGATGTGTCTGATTACTCTGTCGCAACTGTACTTTAAGTTTATTCATTAAAACACGTTTTTCAGAAGGTTTAGCAGTTTTCACCTGTTTAACCAAACTTTCAATACTCTCTTTTTGACTTCCAACTACAAGAGATTCTGCAGATACAGAAAGAGAGAAACCCAGATAAAAAAATATAATTATTTTATACATGTTGCTCCTTTCTTTGGTCCATTAATGGGTTAAATTATACACAAACATATCTATTTTTTACCCTTTCCTTTAGATTTATCGTCTTTTTCATTTTTTGGATATTCGGGGTGACAATACTCTGCCCAAGTACAACAACCTTTTGATACGCCTTTATTTTTAAGTCCTTGATCAAATGCCCAATAATGATTATAACTTCCATCACGTAAATAATTAAATACATCAACTACATCTTTCGCATTAGATTGTTCTGCCAATGTAATATACTCATCCAAGTCTGTCACATCTACAACTTCTATAATACACCCTACTTTTAAAGCCTCTATCTCAGAAGCTACACCAGCAGCGATTAAATCATCATACAGTCTCTGTATCTTAGCTATATCATAAGTACCTGCTTGCATATTCTCTACAGGGGTATTCATGTATCCTAATGGCTCTAAATCTATATTCGTAAAACTCACATCATCACTCATCTTATATTTTTGTACCAATTGTTGTACCGCCTGAATATGTTTGATTTCTGATTTGTTGGCTATGTTTGTAAACTGTTTGGTGCCCCATTCTCTATAAAGTCTGTTGTAGACATCATAAGCCAACCTTTCTTCATTACCCATATAAGAAAGTGTATTGGCTAACTCTTGCGACAGTGTAGACGTTGAACTCTCAATAGCTACTTGTACTGTGTCTGGTAATTCTGTGCTATTAGCAGCAGAATTACTATTTTCTTTATCATCTGAGCTTCCACATGCTACCAATAATACTAATGCTGAAAGTGCCAATGCACTTTTGAATATTCTTTTTTTCATTTTCATGTCCTTAATTTTAATAAAGTATTTTATAAAACTTTTGTTATTTCTTTGTTACTTCTTTAGAGAATCTCTACTATTTTGATGGATACTCAGGATGACAATAGTTTACACCATCTATTGTACCTAGTTTACAACACCCATCAGTTACACCTCTTTGCTTAAGTGCTTTATCAAAAGACCAATAGTGATTGTAACTTCCCTTACGTAAAAAAGTAAATGTATCTACCACATCAGAAGCATTGCTAGCTTCCGCGAGATGAATATATTCATCTAAATCATTAATATCCACAACTTCTACAATACACCCCACCTTCAATGCATCTATTTCAGACCTAGACCCCATAGAAACTAAATCATCATAGAGTCTTTGTATTTTAGAAATATCATAGGTACCTGCTTCCATATCTTCTACTGCAGTATTCATATATCCAAGTGCTGGTAAATCTACATTTGTAAAATGATTTAAATCATTAAGCTTATACTTTTGAATTAAATCTTGTACTGCTTCTATATGTTTTATTTCTGATTTATTCGCAATATTGGTAAATGTCTTAATTCCCCACTCTTTATAGAGTCTATTATAAACATCATAAGCCAGTCGCTCTTCATTACCCATGTACGACAGAGTATTCACTAACTCTTCTGATAAACCTGAGGGTAGATCCGATTTTTCACTAGGGGTAGGTAGAAAGATTATTAGTCCATCATCTATGATAATAGGTGTAAATTTATTTTCTACTGTGCTTGCGTTTATTAAGGTTATTGTTGCGAGTATGCTGGTTAGTACTGTTCTAAATTTCATTCAGATTTCCTTTAAATTTAAACAGAGTTTATAAGAGGAATGTTACTTCCTTGTTACCTACTTTATACTTTACCTATTCAGAAATATTTACTTCCTATATCTTGTATATACTATCAATTTAAGTGTACATTCTCTTACTTTTTATTGCCATGAACCATAGCAGATACGATGCCTCTTTCATCTCTATTCTCAGCAATAAAAATACCTACTATGTGTAAGGGAACAAAGATAAGCACAGCATTAAAAACCAGTTCATGTATCTCTTTTATATCATGTGCAGTCTCTTTAGTCAAACCAAGAGGTTCATAAAAGTGGATTGTTAATCCACTCACAGTCATAAAAAAAAGAACAACATAAATACCTATATAGCCCAGCTTAACCATCTTTTTATGCAGTGTCGCCTCTTTTATATTTATATAGTTTTGTTTACCACTTTGAGTGAAAAAAAGTATGATTCGCCATACTACCAAAGCCACCAACGCGTATCCTAAAAAAATATGCCACTCCCACATAGGTGCACGTATAGCTTTTGCAAGTACTTTTGCTTGTTCTGCTGTCACTTCTACATTAATCTCTGAGAGTTTTTGTGTAAGTAATTCGCTGTTCGTTCTCCAGCTTAAAAATGTTTTTCGTAAAAATACTGTCCCAAGTAGTCCTAAAATAACTACTGCATGTATCCAATGCCAAATTCTAAAATCTAAACGCCATTTTTTCACTATATACCCCTTTTTATTAACATTGTATCCATAAACACTACTTATCTCAAACTACTTCTCTAAAGTAAGTTTCTTCTTCACATCAAACCATTGCAAGTACGCCTCTATGTTTTTTTTCAACATCAGCTCATCTAAACCCAAGTTTGGCTTCATAGGAAACTTCAAAAAAAACTGCGAAGGCATAATGGAAGACTCTTTTTTAGGTTTTCTTAGGTATGACAGCATAGCAGTAGCCATCGCCTCTTTTGTACTATACTTCATGAGGTAACGTCTATAGATGAGTTCTGAAGGTATCTGTTGTTTAGTGTGACAGGCAATGCATCTATTTTCAAATTGAAGTGCATCTGCTTCTTCTGCTTTTAAACTCATAAAAAGACACAAACATACAAAGATTATTTTTCCCATTGTACCGACACCTCCGTTCCTTTATTCCATTCTGACTTTATGTTCAAACTAAAACCGTAACTGTTGACAACTTGGTTGACAATGTCAAGTCCTATGCCAAAACCACCTTCTGATGTATTGGCTCTTTTAAAACGTTGAGAGATATTGGCTAGGTCTTTTTTTTCTATGCCTACACCTGTGTCACTTACTACTAGTGAGTCATTTGAAAGTTGAACTGCCAATAGTCCATTAGGTTTATTATACTTAATAGCATTAGAAATAAGGTTGTCAACAAGCCGTGTAATATCATTTTTATCTATGTTGAGTATCACATTGTCTTTAATGTTAACCTCTATGTCTAAACCTTTATTTTCTGCCATCATCTTAAAATACAACATACGTTCTTTTAAAAATACCGAGACATTAATATTTTCTATGCGTCTATGGTAGTTATGGTTTAAGTTTAGATATGTCAAGTCATCATAAATACGTGAGAGAGTTTTAGAGGCTATTTCAATGCGTTGTAACTCATCATTTTTCTCACATTTTCCAAAGGTTTCAAGCATTTCTATATTCGTCAGTATGGTACTTATGGGCGTGTTTAGTTCATGTGTGGTGTCTTGTATGAAATTGTTCATACGCTCCATAGACTCACGCATGGGAGCTACAAAAAGTTTACCTAAAAATAGACCTAATAAAGTAAAAAAAAGTCCCGCACCTAACAAAAACCACAAGATGCTTTTTTGCAAATTAAGTATGGGCTGTCTATCCAAATCTTTATATACTAACATAAAAGCAGCTCCCAAATAATAGGGTTCAACTTTAGTAAAATAGTACAACCTCTCCTCATCTTCCCTATAGGCTTGTGGGGTTAAAAGTACAGTCTCTTTTGCACTACCAAAGATGTACACTCTGTTCTTGTCATAGATAGCTGACTCTATGCTAGGGTGTGTAGGATAGACAAGTTTTACACCAAAAGATTTGTGTAAAACTCTTAATTCTTGTTGCAGTTTCCCTGCCTGAACATGAAGAGTATCTCTTTGTTGGTCAAATATATAGTGTTTTTGAGAAGTGTAAAATATCCATGAAGCAAGTGAAAAAAGTAGAAAGGTAGAACCTAGGTAAATGAGTAAAAAACGTATAAGACTCTTTTTCTCACTTTTTAACAAATCGGTATCCCTCATTTTTGATGGTTTCTATGTTCTCTTTGCCTAAGAAGTTACGCACCGTTTTAACATAAGCCCGTAAAGACCCCGCACTTGGCTCTTCATTGTACTCCCATAAGCGTTCATTTATTTTATCATAATGTAACAACTCGTTAGGGTTTTCTAAAAAAAGTGCAAGGAGTTTTACCTCTTTTGTCTTGATGGGTAGACGCTCTTTATTTTTGGTTAAAATGTTTTCTTTCGTATTAAAAAACACCCCTTCACCTAAATTTATGTTTTCATCATAGCTATCATAACGGCGTTTGAGTACAGACTCCACACGTACAAGTAGTTCTTTCAGTGCAAAGGGTTTGCGTATGTAGTCGTCACAGCCTATGTCAAAACCACGTGTGACATCTTCTACTGAGTTGAGAGAGGTGATGAAGATAGCCGAGGTTTGCACACCTTTATCACGTAATGTTTGGAGAAAATCATACCCACTTTGATACGGTACTTTCACATCAAGTAGCATCAAATCTATATGCTTTTCATACGCAATATCTTCAGCCTGAAGCCCATCATACGCACAATACACCTCATACCCTTTATACTCCAAGAACTGTTTTACTGTGTCGCTTAGCTGTTGGTCATCCTCAAGGAGTAGTATACTGGCTGTCATCTCTCTACTTTCATCTATGATTTTTGTATCTATTTATTTTTACAATTTTGACCGTGACCTCTTCCTTGACCTTGACTACCAAAATTGTCATACATCCAAGACGCTATGGTTTGAAGTTCAGCCTCAGTAACATTTCCTTTTTGAGAAGGCATGAGACCAAAACGTTTAATTTTGTCTGGCATACATACTGCTTTACTCTCATCAGGCTTGAGTGCATACTCAGTGATGAATTTCACCGCCTCCTCTTTAGTGCCGTACGTCATCTTCACATGTCTCATCACACCCATAGCCGGAGGTGCTACCAACGTAGATATATCTGAGGGACGTGTGTTGACATGACATGCTGCACATTTAGCTTTAAAAAGATCTTCTCCAGATGTCTGAGCATAACTAGCGGGGGTAAAAAGAAAGAGTGTTCCAAGTGTAACTATTGTTGTTTTTAATTTCATAATAATCCTTTAAATGTATATCACATCATAATATGCTAATATGAATTAAGTATGAACAGATTCTAAATCTAAACAAACCCTCGTGCCTATGTTTTTTTCTGACTTTATATCAATGGCTATATTTTCACTTTCACAATATGTTTTAACAAGGGCAAGTCCAATACCCTCACCTTCATTGTTGTCATTACTTTGAAAATAACGTTCATGTATACGTAAAAGTTCTGAAGTAGTCATACCTGTACCCTCATCTTCTATGCATAAGTTATGTGTTTTTAAAACAATTTTTATACAAGATGTTTTAGGTGAATACTTCATCGCATTTGAAAGTATATTGTCTAACATCTGTTCAAATCCAATCTTGTCTACTTCTATGATATAAGATTCAAATGAAACATCAAAAACATTACGCTCTTGTTCTTGAAAAATAGCCACACGCTCCTCAACAATGCTACCCACATCAAAAGACTCTTTTTCTATAGGGTGTATTTCTTTTTTAATGGTATATACCAACTCATCATACAGTCTAGCTAACCGAACAGAAGCATCTTCTATACGTTCTACGCGTTTAAGTGACTTTTCATCTGTTAATGATTTTTTCAACATTGCACTATTTGCGTGGATGGTTGCTAGAGGTATATTGAGCTCATGTATAATATTTTTACTTAATTCCGTTAACGTATTTTCCATCTTCTTTTTAGGTGCAAAAATAAGTGAGGTTAACATATATCCCCACCCAACTGCTACCAAAAGAACCAAAGCACCTGCTATAAAAAAGTTAAATTCACTTAAATGCCAATTTTCTAAAAAACGATACACTGCCATGAGCAAAACAGTCATCGTTACCACATAGATTATCAACGCAATAAAAAGTTCTTTTCCTCTAGCAATCATTTAAGCTTTATCCTATACCCTACACCTCTCACATTTTCTATTTGTGTAGGAAAATACTTTTTTAATTGTGCAATATATACACGCAAAGCCCCATCGCTAGACTCTTCAGAAGCAGACCATAGGTGAGCTTTTATCTGCTCTAAAGGTACAACTTCACCTTGCCCCTCTAAAAGCACAAAAAGTAATTCTGAACTCTTTACACTCAACTCTACCTTTAATCCCTGTTTAGAAAGTGTCTTACGTAAAGTGTCAAATCCATACTCACCCACCTGTACCACTTGCGTACGTACTTGTCTTCGCAACACAGCATTCACACGCAAAAGAAGCTCATCTAAATCAACAGGCTTAGTAATGTAGTCATCTCCCCCTTGTGTAAACCCCTCTTTGAGTGATTCTTTATCATCACGAGAAGTAATAAAAATAGTTGGGGTATCATCTCCCGATGCACGTAGTTTTTGCAATAAATCAAAGCCACTTTCATACGGTAAATTGACATCAAAAAGATAAAGGTTATAATTTGTATCGTATGTAAAATCAATCGCACTATAGGGGTCTAGTGCACAGTCCACCATAAAACCTTCCTCTTCAAAAAAGTCTTGCAGTGTTTCGTTAAAAAGCTTATCATCTTCAAGTAAAAGTATTTTCAAAAATTACTCACTTTTCACTATGTATTATTCACTTGTAATTTCCAAAGAAACTACATCAGCATCCCACCATTAACTTTCAACGTCTCGCCTGTAATGTAAGAAGAGTGGTCTGAGAGTAAAAATGCCACAGCATCTGCTACTTCACTAGGGTTACCAAAACGAGCCATAGGTATCTTCGCTGTAAATGCATCTTTTACCTCATCTTTAAGTACAGAAGTCATCTCTGTTGCTATAAAACCTGGGGTAATGGTGTTGTAACGTATGCCAGATGTCGCTGCTTCCATGGCAAAAGATTTTGTCATCGCTATAGTCCCGCCTTTAGAGGCTGCGTAGTTTGTCTGTCCAGCATTTCCAGTTTCACCGACAATAGATGCAATGTTTACAACTGAACCAAAACGCTTTTTACGCATCACTTTTAATGATTCACGACACCCTATAAAAGTTGAAGTTAAGTTTGCATTTATCACATCCATAAAGGCTTCTGTCTTCATACGCATTGCTAAACCATCTTTGGTGATACCTGCATTATTCACAAGATACGCAAGTTCTCCATCTGCTGTAACAATCTCTTTTATCCCAGCAACAAAAGCTTCTTCACTGCTTACATCAAAGCCTATAACTTCAGCTTGCCCACCAGCAGCCTCAATCTCAGCTTTTACTGCATTTGCTTCAGCCTCACCTGAACGAAAGTTTACCCAAACCTTAAGTCCCATAGCTGCCAAACCTTTTGCTATCTCCGCACCTATTCCTCTACTTGCACCTGTTACGAGTACATTTTTACCTGTAAATTTCATTTAAACCCTTATTTTATAACTTAATTTCTATTCAGAAAATAGTTTATTTTTAATCTTTTCAAATATTTTATAATCATTCTCACTTATTGTATCGGAATAAATAACATGATTAAGTTGTTCCAATATATGCAATTTGGCTATTCTATCATCTTTTAATGCTTCATTTATAACTTCAACATGATCATCCAAGTTATATTCCGTATCCATAATATTATATAAAAACTCTTTTGCTTCTTCTTCTGTACATGTAAAGTTATGCTTCATAATATCACAAAAAATAGGTGCCTCTTTTTCAATATCTCTATTATCTACTTTTATAATATGTGCCAACAGTATGCCTACTGATTCTTGAATTTTTTTATCCATTAAGATACCCCTTTTGTTGTATTTTTGGTTTAAATACTTACTCTACTATTGTAACATAGCTAGATTAAGGATGCATCCATTTCTTCAGGAATTTCTAATCCCATGAGCTTTAGAACAGTAGGTGCAACATTATTAAGTCCACAATTTTCTTTGACACTATCAACACCTTCTGCCAAGATAAAGCACCACACCTCGCCAACGGTATGATTGGTCAAGACTTGTCCTTTCTCATCTTTCATCTCTTCACAGTTTCCATGATCGGAAGTTAAAACAATATTATAGCCATTCACTTTTGCTTTATCAATAATTTTTCCTAGCTCTGTATCTACTGCATTCACAGCCTCACATGCAGCATCATAGTTACCTGTATGTCCTACCATGTCACCATTTGCAAAGTTAACCACTACAAGATCATAACTTTCATCCATCGCTGTACGTACTGCACTTCCTACTTCTGCTGCTGACATTTCTGGTTTCATGTCATAGGTCTTCACATCGGGGCTAGGTATTAGTACACGACTCTCACCTATATAAGGTTCCTCTATGCCCCCATTTAAAAAAAATGTCACATGTGCATATTTCTCTGTCTCTGCTGTATGCAGTTGACGTAAACCAGCATCGGACACAACTTGTGCTAAAGTATTTTCAGGTGCTGTTTTTGGAAAGAGTATAGGGAAAGTAAAACTTGCATCATACTGTGTCATCGTAGCTATATGTAAAACAATATCTTCTTTAGCAAAATGATTAAATGTCTCTACACCAAGTGCAGTGGTAATTTCACGGACTCTATCTGAACGGAAATTTGTTACAATAACAGCATCTCCCTCTTGCATACCCCTATAGCCATTTAAAGCCACTGGTTCTACAAACTCATCTAGCTCATTTTTTGCATAGCTTTCATCAATATACGTTGTCACATCAAGAGAGGTAGATGGAGTTGCTTTAACTATGGCATTGTAACCTTTTTCCACACGTTCCCAACGGTTGTCTCTATCCATAGTAAAGAAACGTCCACCTATAGTTGCTATAGATATATCTTCATCACATATTGCTTCTATTTGTGCTATATATTTTTGTGAAGAGGTAGGGCTCACATCTCTACCATCCGTAATAAGATGTAAAAATACTTTTTTACCCTTGCTTTTTGCCAATTTAGCTAACCCTATAGTATGCTTAATATGTGAATGCACACCACCATCACTCAGCAAACCTATAAGATGTAAACGATTACTTTTATCCAGTGTTGAAGTCAGTGCATCATTTACTTCAATACTTCTCTCTTCAATAGCCAATGAAACCTTGACTAAATCTTGATACAAAATACGACCTGAACCTATAGTCATATGTCCCACTTCAGAATTTCCCATTTGTCCTTCTGGTAGTCCTACAGAGAGTCCATGTGTAGAGATAAGTGCTCTAGGAGCCTCTTCAAAAAGTGTGTCATACGTTGGTTTTTTTGCATCTTTAAACGCATTACATGTACTATCTGGCTTGCAGCCTATCCCATCAGTGATAATCAAAATTGTCTTTTTTTGTTTCATTATTTATCTTTTGTGCATATTTAATTGAAATAATAGTAAAATAAACTTTCTTAATACTTTAATTATTTAGAAGTATCCTAAATTTAATCGAAAGAATATATATGTTATATGAACTCTCACAATTTTTAAATATAAACTTACTCGGCTACATCTCTGTACGTGCAGGGTTTGCATTTTTTATTGCTTTTTTACTCACTATTTTAGTCATGCCAAAATATCTAGCTTGGGCCATTTCGAAAAATGCCAATCAACCTATTAGTAAATATGTTCCTGCACATGAGGGAAAACGTCACACACCTACCATGGGTGGTGCTATTTTTCTTCTTGCTACAATTATTGCAGCACTTATTAGTACAGATTTAAGCAATTTATATATAGTAGGTGGTCTTGTTACTATCATAGGTTTTGGACTTGTAGGCTTTCAAGATGATGTGGGGAAAGTACTAGCTGGAGACAACCTAGAGGGACTCACGCCCAAAGGAAAGATGATACTCCAATCAATCATAGCTGCTATCTCTACAGCCATATTACTTTATGCTGGTTTCCCAACAGAGTTTTATGTGCCTTTCTTCAAAACACCTTTGTTTGACTTAGGCTATGCAGCCATTCCATTTTGGGTGCTTGTTTTTCTAGCTACCACCAATGCTGTTAATCTTACAGATGGATTAGATGGGTTAGCGACAGTACCTTCTATTATTGCCCTTTCTACACTCGGTGTCATTATTTATGTCACAGGACATGCCGTTTTTTCACAATATCTTCTAATACCCAACATTAATGGTGTAGGGGAAGTGATGATTTTAGCCGCAGCACTCTCTGGTGCTTTACTTGGATTTTTATGGTACAACTGCTACCCTGCAGAAGTCTTCATGGGAGACACGGGAAGCTTGGCTATAGGTGGGTTCATTGCTTACTTGGCCATTTTAGGAAAAAGTGAAGTACTGCTTATTCTTATTGGACTTATTTTTGTGATTGAGACGGTCTCAGTTATTTTACAAGTAGGAAGTTTTAAATTACGGGAAAAACGAATTTTTAAAATGGCTCCTATTCACCATCACTTTGAACTTAAAGGCTGGGCAGAAAATAAAATCATCGTACGTTTTTGGATGATTTCCTTTATTGCCAATATCTTAGCACTCATATCATTTAAGTTTAGATAAGATGCAAAAACCCACACTATTTGGATATGGACTCACCACCAAAGCTATTGCCAACAAACTAGGGGGAGGTTGTACTTTTTTTGATGACAATTGTAAAGAGACCTATATAGATGAAAACAATAATACCATCAAACCCTCCAAAGAGTTTAACCCTGAGGAAAGTGACCTAGAAGTGACTACACCTAGTCTTCCACCACAGCACCCACTTATACAATCTGCAAAAAACCTCATGAGTGAGTATGACTACTTCTTAAGCTCTCACTCCTACCTCCTACCTCCTACCTCCTACTTATCCAAACCTTTTAGTGTTTGGATTTCAGGAACCAATGGCAAAACCACCACCACTCAAATGCTTACACACCTTTTAGAAAAACGTGGTGCAGTAAGTGGGGGAAATATTGGTACACCATTGGCAGACTTAGATAGAAATGCACCTATCTGGGTACTAGAGAGTTCCTCTTTTACACTGCATCATACCAACATAGCGTCACCAAACATCTATTTATTGCTTCCCATCACTCCCGATCATTTAGATTGGCACAAGACAGCCAAAGCCTATGAGGCCGATAAGCTAAAACCTCTGCTCACCATGAAAGAAGGAGAACTGGCTCTCATTCCCAAAGGTCTAAACATCCCAAATACTGCCGCTTACGTAGTAGAGTATGACAGCGATGCATTTTTATGTGACTATTTTTCACTAGAGAGTTCAAAACTACACTACAAGGGTGCTTTTTTACAAGATGCCCTTCTTTCACTGGCTATCACTAAAGTATTGTTTGATGAAGTAAATTATGACCTACTCAACAACTTTCAACGTGATGCACATAGACAAGAAGAGTTTAATGATGCAAAAAACAGACTCTGGGTCAACGACTCCAAAGCTACAAATCTTGATGCAAGTATTCAAGCAGTCAAAACATACGCAGATAGACACATACACCTCATACTGGGTGGCGATGATAAAGGTATAGACTTAACACCTCTTTTTAAAGAAATGAAAACACTTTCCCTTACACTATATACTATAGGAAAAAATAACGATACACTTTTAACCCTTGCAAATGCTTTTGACATAGAAGTCATAGAAGCTAAGACCATCGATAAAGCCATAGAAGAGATAGATAAAAGGCTCACAGAAGAAAGTATTGCACTGCTTTCTCCTGCTTCAGCAAGTTTTGATCAATTCAAATCTTATAAGCATAGAGGTGAAACTTTTATGAATATAGTAAAAGATTTAAAAAAATAAACCTTTTACTATTTACTTGCCTATCTTTTAAGCTTAAGCCGTTATAATTCTTCCACTTAAATGACAGCTTGTCTTTTAAAAAATGTGGCTCGGTAGCTCAGGGGTAGAGCAAAGGATTGAAAATCCTTGTGTCGACAGTTCGATTCTGTCTCGAGCCACCATTTTATTTACATTCTCTTTATCAATCATTAACTTATCTTAAAAAAACTCACTTTATTCTCTTAAAAAAGTTTATTTCTTACATCATTTAAATGCATGTTACCCTGTTAGAATGCCCATATAGCCGTCAATAGTTACAAATTATTAATGCTTTGTTAACTTTTTATTAATTTTATTGACATTTTTAGAAACTATTGGTTATAATTTGGTGTATTCAAAACAAACTCAAGGAGATTACAGATGAAAAAAACATTATTACTTTCAGTAGTAGCGTCAACGATGATTATGGCAGGTGGATCAATTGCACCAGTTGAGCCAGTAGTAGAAACACCAGAAGTAGCAGCATCGGCAGCTTCAGGATGGGATTTCAATGGTCAAGCAGTAGTATATTACCAAACAACTGATGGACAAGGGAATGGTTCACTTTTTGATGCAAATGGTGCTGAAAAGCCAGGTTTTGCAGTAGCAGCAGCTGGTCTTCAACTTGCAGCAGTTAATAAAGACGTAATTGGTGGAATCGGAGCTGGTTTTGAGCTTTCTGGTATCTCTGATGCAGGTCTTTTCCCAGATTTAGTAGATGGTCTTGTTCAAAATGCTGGTAACGGTGTTGCAGCTGATGATGAAGAGTATGTTCTTGCAGCAGGTGCACTTACACAAGCGTACTTAACTTACGGAGCTGGTAACACTTCATTAAAAGTTGGTCGTCAAACACTTCCAAAATCACTTTCACCATTCGCGTTCTCAGAAGGTTGGAATGTATTTAAAAATACTTTTGATGCAGCATTACTTGTAAATACTGATCTTCCAGACACTACTTTAGTTGGTGCATATGTAACAAGAAGAAACAACTCTGTTGGTAACCTAAATGACTTTCAACAGTTCCATGGTTCTGATGGTGTAATGATGTTAACTGCTCAAAATAAATCAATCTCTGGTTTAACATTGACAGGTTCTTACTACCAACTTCCAGATGCAACTGCTGCAGGTGATGCAACTGCTGTATGGGGTGATGCTAAATTTAAACTGGGTGGTTACTCTGTAGCTGTTCAAGGTGGTACTATTGGTGGAGACGCTGTTCCTGAAGATACAACTGCATTTGGTGCAAAAATTGCTGGTAACGTAGGTATGTTTGGTGCTTCTGTAGCATACTCTTCTGTAGATGATGGTACTCTTAACATAGCTAACCTTGCAGGTGCTGGTGTTAAAACTCCACTTTACACACAAGCTGTACTTAACCAAAATACAATTAAAAGAGACTCTGATACTATCAAAGTAGCTGCACACGTTAAAGCCCTTGGTGGTAAAGTTATCGCTGCATACATCACTTCTGACTTAGGTGCAACTGCAATGGGTTCAGTATTTGGAACAGGTGCAACAGGTGAAGGTACTTACCAAGAAATCGAATTAATGTACAAAACTAAAATTGGTCAAAACACAAAACTATTTGCTGCATTCATTAACCAAAATGATGACAGACAAGCTGACGAATCTCAAAACTTCGTTCGTGTATGGGCAAGATACTCTTTCTAAGAATCACTTCTTACAAAGTTTAACTACCTTTAGAGTTCAGACTTCGGTCTGACTCTAAACCTTCTTAATTTTAAACCTTCATTCTTTTATCGTACATTTTTTTAACCTTATAAGCATTTAGATATAATGCTAAAAAAGTATATTATTAAAAGAGTACCTATGTCTATAAAAATTACCATTGAGTACAATAAGGGTATAAATGAACACTAAAAAACTACACCTAGTAAGTCTAGGATGTACTAAAAACCTTGTTGATAGTGAAGTGATGCTTGGGCGTCTTAAAGAGTATGAAATCACCGATGACAATACCAATGCAGACGTGATTATAGTCAATACCTGTGGCTTTATAGATGCTGCAAAAGAAGAGAGTATTAACACTGTACTCAACTTACATGATGCACGAAAAGAGAACTCTATACTTGTCATGTCTGGGTGTCTCACTGAACGATATAGAGAAGAACTCCAAGCAGATATGCCTGAGATAGACATCTTTACAGGAGTGGGCGACTATGAAAAAATAGATGAGCTCATCGCTTCGAAACAAAGTACTTTCTCTCCTGAAGTCTACCTAGCGACTGAGACCTCTGGTAGAGTCATTACCGGTTCTAACTACCATGCCTACATCAAAATAGCTGAAGGGTGTAACCAAGCGTGTTCTTTTTGTGCTATCCCTAGTTTTAAAGGCAAGTTACACTCACGCTCGCTCTCTTCTATTGTAAAAGAAGTGACTATGTTAATAGCAGATGGCTATACAGATTTTTCTTTCATTTCACAAGACAGTTCAAGTTATGGACGAGATATGAAAATGTCAGATGGACTCACTGAACTTATACACTCTGTAGAAAACATAGAGGGCATTAAGTCTGCACGTATACTGTACCTCTACCCTAGTACCACTACTTTTGACCTCATTGATGCTATTTCAGATTCAAACATATTTCAAACCTATTATGACATGCCCATCCAACATATAGATGATGCTGTATTAAAAACAATGAAACGTGGCTTTGGTGAAAAAAAGACTATAGAATTACTAGAATACATGAAATCTAAACCAAATGCATTTTTACGTACCTCTCTCATAGCAGGTCACCCAGGAGAAAATGACGAAAGTTTTAAAAGACTTTGTGCTTTTATGAAGGATTTTAAATTCGATAGGTTCAACACCTTCCATTACTCTAATGAAGAGACTACCTCAGCTTATACCCTAGACCAAATACCACAAGAAGTCATTGATGAAAGAGCAAATATCTTAGGGGAAATCGCAGAGGAAAATACCCAAGAGTCCCTTGAAAACATGGTAGGCAAAAGCATCACACTAGTCATAGATGGAGAAAGTGATGAACATGAGTACCTACTCAGTGCTAGACCCCTAAACTGGGCAGTAGACATAGACGGAGAAATCCTCATCAACGACACATCAGATTTACCAGTAGAATACGGAAAACTGTACGAAGCAAAAATAACAGAACTTGTAGGGTCGCAATTACTAGCAACGCTCATAAATCCATCCGTGCGATAGCACACCCATCAATCACGCAAAGCGTGCCTTTGTCGTGGCGAACGCCCTTGTAAGCGATAGCGATTCGAGAGGCACGACGACTTTTGCTTACTTTTCTAGAAAAGTAAGGAGAATAACAACGCCACAAACAGGATAAAGAGGAAAATATGCTAAACATAGATACAAAAAATCTAAACAATAAAAAAAACCTCTTAGCATTCTCAGCAGGCATAGACTCCTCAGCTCTATTTTTTCTACTCCTAGAAAACAACATCAAATTCGACATCGCCATCGTTGACTACAACATAAGAGACCAAAGTAAAAAAGAAGTCACTCATGCCA
>JAYEFI010000050.1:0-5276 GCA_034658615.1 Campylobacterota bacterium | reverse complement strand
GCATTCTCAGCAGGCATAGACTCCTCAGCTCTATTTTTTCTACTCCTAGAAAACAACATCAAATTCGACATCGCCATCGTTGACTACAACATAAGAGACCAAAGTAAAAAAGAAGTCACTCATGCCAAAGCACTTGCTAAAAAACATAAACTCTTTTGTCACAGTATACAAGCTCCCAAATTTGAAAGTAACTTTGAAAAACAAGCAAGAGATTTTCGTTATGAATTTTTTGAATCGCTTGTCACTGTTGAAGGGTATGACAACATTCTCACCGCCCACCAACTGGGTGACCAACTAGAGTGGCTTCTTATGCGTCTTACTAAAGGTGCAGGGGTCAGTGAATTACTAGGTCTAGCACCTCTTACAAAAAAAGAAAACTACACTCTAGTACGTCCTCTTTTGGCATACTCTAAAGAATCATTACTCAGCTACTTAGTTGAGAACAAGCACCCTTACTTTGTAGATGAAAGCAACACAGACGAAAAGTACGAACGGAACAAGTTTAGAAGACAGTTTTCAGACACACTCATGGCTGAGTATAGTGATGGATTAAAACGTAGTTTTGATTACTTAAGACATGACAAAGAGATACTTGAGAGTGGATTTGAAATACTTGACACACATAAATCGCTATATATTATTAAGCTACACAACCCCAATATGAAAACAAAAGCTGTAGACCTCACGTTAAAGAAGTTAGGCTATCTACTCTCTGCTTCACAACGCAAGGAAATAGAAAAAGAAAATACGTTAGTCATAGGTGGAGAATGGGCTATAGAAACACAAAATGATTTACTCTACATTGCCCCCTATCTTCATAGTACTATGCCAAAAGAATTTAAAGAAGCGTGTCGAATTGCAAAAATACCGACTAAAATAAGACCTTATGTTTTTAAAGAAAATATCTCCATCACTTCTACTTCCTACCTCCTACCTCCTCACTAGCCAAAGGATGTGCCTCCATATACTCCTGCATCTTCTTCACACTCCCAAGTTTTGTATAGACCTGTGTGGTAGCCATAGTCTCATGTCCAAGCAGTTCTGAAACATCAGATATACGTGCACCGTTGTTAAGTAAATGTGTAGCAAAAGAGTGTCGTAATTGATGGGGTGTTGCTTTGATACCAGCAGCTTTAAAAAGCTTAGTCATCATATAACGTAACTGTGCCACATTCATAGGGGCATTCCCTTTTTCAAAAAGATACTTTTTAGGATTTTTATCTTTTATATATAAGCTTATGAGTGTTTGCAATTCATCCAGTACAGGAAGCTCTCTTTCCTTATCTCCTTTGCCAAGTATCGTTATCCATTTACCTTTTATAGACGCAAGTTGAAGCTGGCTAAGTTCAGATATACGCAACCCTAAGCCATAAAGCATCGAAATAAGCAATTTTTCCTCCAAATTAGCCTCTGCCAATACTTCTTCTATGTACCTCTCTTCTATGGGCTTAGGGAGGCTCTGAGGTACTTTAATCGTCTCATCTCCTATAAGTTTTACAACCATGTGACATTGTTCTTCTAAATACTTCACAAAAGAGCGTACAGCTGAGAGTTTTTTTACAATCGTTTTTTTGTTATTTTTTACTATATTAAAACGAAAAGGGGTAATGTCTAAAATACTCAACCCCTCTTCTTCATAAAAGTGACTGGCTTCCATCATCTGTCGTAAGGCTATCTCATAAGTAATGATAGAATGTTCAGAGTACCCTCTCACTTCCAAAAGATACTCTAAAAACGCATCTGAATAAAGTTCTAATCGCTCTTCCATTCCTACCTCCTACTTCCTACTTTCTCACTATCTATGGTGTGTGCTAACATTTTAGAAGCAAGATGTCTTTTAGCCTCTTCTAAATCCATTCCATTTAAAGAGATACTTTGTATATAAAAATCTACTTGTGTAAATGGTTTAGGTATGACAAACTTGTCCCAAGAACTTAATTGCCAGTAACGTTTCGCCTGAAAATTCATCACAAATATAGGGAGTTTAGATTTTAGTGCAATGCCAATAGCACCATCATTCATAGTATGTCTAGGTCCTTTGGGACCATCTGGAGTGATGAGAACCTCTTCGCCTTGCTTAATGCTTTTAAATGCTTGAATAAGTACTTGCCTCGCTCCTTTACGACTAGAGCCTCTTAGTGACCTAATGTTAAATTTTGAGAGAGTCCCCGCTATTAAAGAACCATCAAAATGAGAAGAGATAATCGCAGAAGCTGGGTGTTTTTTATGTATATGTCTATAGGCTTGAGGAGACATAAACAGTTCTCCATGCCAACAGACACAGACATGCTGTTCTTCACCTATAGTGGAGATATAATGAAATTTTTTACGTGAAGTCAGCCAAATAAAACGCATCAACAGATACGCCAAGGGAGGTATGACTTTTTCGCCTACTTTTCTGCTAAAGTCTTTCACGTATGCTTCCTAGATAAGCACACCATCAAGTGCACCTCTTGAGGTCTTTGTTACCTTTACCTTTACAATTTTTCCTAGTAACTCTTCACTGCCTTCAACAAAAAAGAGTTTTCCATCATCTGAACGGCCAGAAACCTTTCCATTGGGTTTAAGCTCATCAAAATAGACCTTATGCACCCTACCCATTTGGGCATCCATAATTTCATCTAGTATCTCAGTATGTCTAGCTTGTAATTTTGTCAAACGCTCCCCTGCTATAACAGCATCTATTTGGTTTGTATATGCTGCTGCTTCAGTGTGAGGTCGTGGAGAATATTTAAAAGAGAACATCTGCTCAAAACGCACTGTTTCTAGCACATCCATAGTATCTAAAAAATCTTCATCACTCTCGCCGGGAAACCCTACAATCACATCGGTAGAAATAGTTGCTTCTGGGCATAATGTACGTATCTTTGCACAACGATTGATAAAGTTTTCTTTACTGTAACCTCTCTTCATAGCTTGTAGTAATGAGGTTGAGCCACTCTGTAAAGGTACATGTATCTGTTTACATATTTTTGGGTTTGAAGCAAACTCTTCTATAAATGCATTGTCCATATGTAAAGGGTGTGGCGAAGTGAAACGTATACGTTCTAAACCTTCTATTTTAGAAATTTTTTGTAACAATCCAGTAAAGTCACACTTCTCATCAGAAGAACCAAAACGTCTTCCATAGTTGTTAACATTTTGACCTAAAAGCATCACCTCTTTGGCACCGGTTTTTACGGCTTTGCTAATCTCTTGTATGATTAACTCTGAAGGAATCGATATCTCATCACCCCGTGTTGCAGGCACAATACAAAATGTACATGATTTGTCACACCCAATTGAGATGTTTACCATCGCTTTAAATGGGTTTGACCTATACTCACCAAAGGCATACGTACTCTCATCAAAATCTGTACTTACTTCTACTGCATGTTTGGTATTGACTACTTTATTGATTTTAGAAACATTTCGTGCACCCAAAACAAAGTCAACCACAGGAGCACGTTTAATAATATCTTTACCCAAATGTGACGCTGTACACCCAGTTACACCTATTTTTGCACCCTCTTTTTTATGTTTTTTAAAGACACCAATTTCAGAAAAGAGTTTAGCCACAGGTTTTTCTCTGACTGAACACGTGTTAATAATAATAAGGTCGGCTTCGGAAAGTGTTTCGGTAAGTTCGTAGGGTTCTTTTTCGTTAAGTTCAGCAATCATATGTTCGCTGTCGCGAACATTCATTGCACATCCAAGTGTTTCTATAAATAATTTTTTCAATCCATTCTCTTATGCTATGATATGCACTTCATAGATGTATTCATTTTCATCTAATCCGTATTTTACCTCACGCATATAAACAGAAAAACCTTTCTCTTCAAAAAACTCAATCATCTCTTTAAGTTCTTTATGTGAGTTGTCTTTGTCAAAATAAAATATAGATTTATTCGCTAGTTCTTCTTCAAGTTTTTTGAGCTCTATGGTTTTAGGCTTCGCAGTAAGCGTTGTTCTAGCAAGTTTCAATTTCATCTATAAGACCTTTGTATATGTTCATTATTTAGAGTATACTTTATTTTCAGTAAAGGTTTGATTAGCTATAATCTTCATCTTCAAAAAGAACCCTCCCAAGATGTTATTGACACTGTTATGTTACCTCTTGTAGCGGTATATTTGAAAATTTTACTATACTAGGCACTCAAAGAATGGAAAAAATATTAGATATTATAGAGGCAATAGCCCACGAAAAAAACATTTCACAAGAACATGCATTAGATGCATTTAAAGAGGCTTTAGTCAACACTGCAAAAAAACTCACCACGCGTACAAGTGCATTTGAAGTTATTATAGACAATGATACCAAAACCTACTCTGTCAATAAAGTCATTACTGTTGTAGCAGATGGTGACTCCAAACTCATGGAAGAAGTTGGCTATGGTGACAATAAAGAGATGATTGAGTCTGATGGATTTATGTCTCTTACGGAAGCATTAGACTTTGACGACTCTCTTGAAGTGGGTGATCAACTCAAAGAAGAGTTTATCTTAGAAGAGCATGGACGTACTGCCTCAGCCAATCTCTTTAGAGAACTAGAATACCATATTCAAAGACGTATAGAACAAGACATTTTTGAAAAATACAAAGAAAAAGTCGGTTCAGTCATGCTTGGAACAGTCAACCGTATTGACGCAGATGATAACACCTATGTAGAAATAGGTGAACTCAAAGGTATCATGAGCCTAAGAAACCGTATTAAAGGTGAAAAGTTTAAACGAGGGGACAGCATTAGAGCACTGCTTAGGTTTGTCTCTGTTGACAAAGAGTATGGTTTGTTCCTTGAACTCACACGTACCTCTCCAAAGTTCTTAGAGGCTCTTATGACTTCCGAAGTACCTGAAATTGATGATGGTGTAGTAGAAATTATTAACGCAGCTAGAATCCCAGGAGAGAGAGCTAAAATCTCACTTAAAACGGAACAGATGAATGTTGACCCTATTGGTGCAGCTGTTGGTGTAAAAGGTGTACGTATTAACGCTGTAAGTCAAGAGCTTTCAGGTGAGAACATTGACTGTATTGAGTACTCACCTATCCCAGAAGTTTACATTACACGTGCTTTAAGTCCTGCCATTGTACAAACTGTTAAGGTAGATGCGGCAGAGAAAAAGGCTATGGTCAACATCACTGGTGACCAAAAAGCAAAAGCCATTGGTAAATCAGGCATAAACATCCGTCTAGCTTCTATGCTCACAGGCTACACCATAGAACTCAATGAGATTGAAGGTGTAACAGAAAGACAAGTAGACTCATCTGAGCCAGAAGTAGAAAAAACTACAGATACA
>JAYEFI010000049.1:0-4781 GCA_034658615.1 Campylobacterota bacterium | reverse complement strand
AAAATGATTATCTTATGGGGTCTACTTTTATCTCTAGACTCTCCCCTGAAGAAAAAAAGATTTTTGAAAATAAGCTCAAGGGTTTGAATGATGTAGATGCTAAAGCTTCTTGTAATATTTCTCCTTACTCAGATAAAATACTTACTGTCATTAAGTATGGACTTTTACTAGGATTTGCTGCACTAATTGGCGTATTTTTTTCTTCTCTATTACCGTATTTACAAAGCTTTGAGTACTACCTCATGATAATTATAGCTGTACTTATAGGACTATATTTTATAAGAGCACTTTATGAAGGAAAACGCTGTGGGGTCTGTCAGCTTGGTAATACTGCAGCGATGGCTCTAATGAAGAGTGTACATTTAGGTGCACTCTATTTACTAAATGCTTGGCTTGTATTTTAAATTTATGTAAGAATATATGAAAGGGTGTCCAAAACCAAAAAGGTTTTGGAATAAAGTAAAAAGGTAGATTATCTTTTTGAGAACTGTCTAGATCTTCTTGCTTTTCTTTTACCTGGTTTCTTACGTTCAACGACTCTGGAGTCACGAGTAAGAAGACCTTCTGGTTTAAGAAGTGTTCTAAATGTTGGTTCAAATTCTACCAACGCTTTAGTAATACCATGTTTTAAGGCATCAGCTTGTGCCGAATACCCACCACCAAGTGTACTAGCTTTAATGTTCATGCTATCTAGTTGTTTAGTGATTTCAAGTGGTAATCTTACTTTCATTTTAAGTGTTTCATGTCCACCTAACCATTGGTCAAGTGTTTTACCATTAATAAGCATTTCACCGTTTCCTGGTGTCATCCAAACTTTAGCGATAGCCGCTTTTCTTTTTCCTGTTGCATAAATAGTTGCCATGATTACGCTTCCTTATTTATTTGTGCAGTATGTGGGTGCTCTGCACCTGCATATACTTTAAGTTTTTTAAGCATTGCTCTACCAAGAGTTGTTTTAGGAAGCATTCCTCTAACAGCCAATCTGAAAAGTTTTTCAGTGTGGTTTTCTAGCATGTCACCAAGTTTTTTACTTTTAGTTGAACCAAAGTAACCAGAGTGAGTAAAGTACTCTTTGTCTTCTAGTTTATTTGCACCTGAGAACTTTGCTTTTTCTGCGTTGATGATTACTACGTAGTCACCACAGTCTACATTTGGTGTAAATGATGGTTTATGTTTACCTCTAAGAAGTGTCGCTACTTCAGTTAAAATACGACCAAAAGTTTTACCTTCAGCGTCTATTAAAACCCAGTCACGAGTCACGTCAGCAGGTTTTAATACTGTTGTCATTTTCATGAATTATCCTTGAATATTTAGAGTCATAACTCTTTTTGTGGACGGATTTTACCCACTTAAGCTTAAAATTTATTTAAATTAAGTTTTATTTAAGTTTTAATAATGATTTTAACTATTTTCTATATCCAATAGTCTATTTTGATGTGTTTTATGATTTTGTCTATCATCAATTATCGCATACACAACTACTCTTTCATCTTCTACTAGATAATAAAATAGAGAATGGAAATCGCTTAGCTAACATTCTATTATAGAAGGGATGTTATATTTTAAATTTCTTTTACCTCAATTCCCTCATTTAAAAGATAAACCACCATCCCCTCAGTCCTCTTCCCTGTGATATTTGCAATAGCCTTTTTATAATACCCCACCTGACTCTGGTGCTTCAAAGCATACTTTTTAGAACTCTTATAGTCTATAACAAGATTGTAATCTTCATACTTCAAAAGCAAATCTATCTGTTTGAGTTCTCCATTATAAGAGAGTGATTGCTCTTTTCTTACTCTTGCATGAAGTAGTAAGGCTTGAAATTTTTCATTTTCTATGAGCATAGTGATGCGTTTTCTTATCTCATCTGTATTGTCAGTACTAAGCTGTTGACCATATTTATTTTGCAATGAAGTCATTGCCATATTGAGACCCACTTTGTCAAATGAACCTAGCATCTCCAAGGCATAGTGTAATGCTGTACCAAAAAGTATAGCTTCATAATCTTTCTCTTCTTCCTCTTCTTGTTCGGGGGTTTCTTGTGTGCCGTAGTTAATTAGAGTTATTTTGCATCTTTCATCTGATTGCTGCGATGGCAATCGACCCCTACGTTGTTTTAATGTGCCAATAGACACCTCTTCCATACCTAATGCGTCAAATATTGAGTCTTTGGGTTTACGTATGACTATCATCCCCTCAACAGCACGGGTGAGTGCCACATAAAGTACGTTCATGCTGTCTTTGGCTTCAGATATTTTACGTGATGCCATGATGTGAGCGTATGTGCTGTCAAAATTTTCTCTGCCTTTGGTACGGTAGAGTATTTTATCTATATGTAAATGGTCATCGTAGTGGTAAATAAGTGCAGATTTATCGGCATTTTTACGTGTGAGTTTGTCTAGTAAAATAACATACTCAAACTCTAGACCTTTGGAGCCGTGTATGGTCATTATCTTTGCACCATGTATGGTATTTGAGGCTACAGCAATACTTGAAGTTTCAAATTCTGTTATAAAAGTAGGGATGTCAGAGTAGTTAGATGAAAACTCTAAAAGCTTCAAAATGTTCAAGTCATCATCAAAATAACCAAACTCACGTACCAGTTTATCTACCACTTGTAGAGGTGACATAAATGCCGAAAACCAAGTGACATCTACTTCATCTAGTTTTTTACCAACCTTCAACAACATCGCCTGTGCGTCTATTTTTTCTCCAAAAAATAAATACTCACACATTGCTACAAGTGCTGCAATTTTTGGCATATTTTTTAAAGATGATGAAGTTTTTAAAAGTACATCTATGCCTTCATGTTGGCAGGTCTCTTGCAGTGTCTGCCCATCTTTGTTTGTACTGACAAGAAAGGCTATGTCATCTATATGCACACCTAAGTCTAAAAGTCTTTTGGCTTGCTTTACAGCCTCACCTATGAGTTCTTCAGACTCTAGCACTTCTACATACCCCTCAGATGCTCCGGCTCTACTCTTTTGAGGTACATACCCTTGCATGGTAGGTTCAAACCAACGGTTGACTTGTTCTACTACAGACTTAGAGCTTCGGTAGTTGGTATCCATTGGGGCTATGTCAACACCATAATTTTCTGCCACCTTGTCAAACAGTTCTTCTACACCACCACGAAATCGGTAGAGTGACTGCTTCGTGTCACCCACATAGAAAAAGCTCTTAAACTCACTTTGTCCAATTCCCGAGAATATTTCATCTATGAGTGGTTTAAGAAGTAAAAATTGTAAGGTAGAGGTATCTTGAAACTCATCAAGTAAAATGTGTTTAAATTTGGCATCTATTTTGAAATATAAAAACTCTTTGCTTAGACTCTCATGTAAAAGTCTATAGGTAAAATACGTCAAATCATCAAAGGTCAAGACTCCTGAAGTTTTGGCATTGGTAATCGTAGCATTTTTGTAGTAATCATAGATTTTAAAAAGATTATGCAGTACAATGGCTTCTCTAGCTTCTGCCCATTTAGCAAGCGCCTCTTTAAGATAAGCATATAAACCTTCTATTTCGTCATTGGCTACTTTTTTAAACCAAGAGTGTTCCCCTAAAGTCTCTTTTTCAAAAAGCCCTTTAGCAAAAAGCTCTTTTATACTCTTGGTCTCAAACTGTTTCATACACCGAGCTGCTGCACTTGCCTCTGTAAGAGCCTTTATCATTTTGAGACGTAAAGCATCACACGCTTCTTCTTGCTTGGTAAATGAGAGGTTGTTTTCTTCCTGTTTTGGCAGTAGTGGGTCTACCTTATAAAAGTGCTGCATCAAATCAAAGATTTTACCAAATCTTTTGTCTTCTATGTCCATAGCCAACTTTACAAGACTTGAGAGTAGTCCATTGGCTTGCACCTCATCTAAAAAATGTTTTTCAAGGGCATCATCTCCTTCTGTTTTGGTCACAAAATCGGGTTCAAGTCCAAGTTCTAAAGAGGTAGAACGTAAAATACCAGAGAAAAAGCTATCGAGGGTGACGATGTAAGATGAAGTGCTCAAAAACCTAGACAACACTTTGGGTTGTTTTTCAAATAGCTCCTCTTTGCTAAGCCCAGTCTCTGTAAGTAGAGCATCTAAAAAGGCTTCATTGTCACCCAAGTTACGTAAAGAATCCACCACACGTTGACGCATCTCTGCTGCTGCCTTATTGGTAAAGGTCGCTGCGAGTATAGAAGAAGGAGACTCTCCCATAAAAAGTAGTGAGATGTAACGTACTGACAATGCAAAAGTTTTACCTGACCCTGCTGAGGCTGAGTAGGCTAGAAATGGTTTGAAACTCATAAGCAACCATGCCCTTCGGAAGTGGAGACTTCAGTCCCACCCATCATAGAAGTAATGACTTTAGTTTCACCTATCATGGAAGTGATGACTTTAGTCTCACCCCACAATTCTAACCGCAAGGAAGTTGTATATTTCACTGTCAGCCATAACATATAGTGGGACTGAAGTCTCCACTTCCATTTACTCATGACATCCATAAAACCTATCCTCCTCATCATTCAATCCAGCTTTTACAGCATTATATTTTATATACTCATACACCAAAGAAAAATGTTCTTCATCTCGTATAAGTTTATCAAAATAATCACTAGCCCACACTTGACCTTTTGTATTTAGTAATATATTTACAATACGAGCTGACCCACCTTTGAGTATTTTTATTATATTTTTTAGTTCATCATTTTGTTTGAAAAGTATATGGATATGATTTGGCATAATAATTAAGGCTATCAAGTCATACATCTTTTTATCATAACTTTTAAAATATTTTTGAATATC
>JAYEFI010000048.1:0-4794 GCA_034658615.1 Campylobacterota bacterium | reverse complement strand
AAGTGTCCAAAGACCAACAACAACAACAGATTCAACTTGAACCATAAACTGTCCCATTCTGTCTCCAGACTCTTTTAATGGTCCATCCCAAAGAAGGTCTTGGTCATTAAGTGCTAAGAAAGCCGTTGCCAATGCACCCCAAAGACCTGCTAAGAAGTGAATACCAAATGCATCAAGAGAATCGTCATAACCAAATATTTTTTTAAGTTTGACAACACCGAAGAATGCGACAATTGAACCAACAGAACCAAGTATCAATGCACCACCTACATCTACAAAACCTGCAGCAGGCGTAATAGCAACTAGACCAGCAATAATACCTGAAGCAATCCCTAGAAGCGTAGGTTTTTTATACACTATCCATTCTAACACCATCCATGTCACACCAGCAATAGCTGTAGCTACAGTTGTAGTCATAACAGCAAGACCAGCAATAGCGTTTGCACCAAATGCAGAACCACCATTAAATCCATACCAACCAAACCATAGTAAAGCAGCTCCCACTGCAGTCAATAGAATACTGTAAGGTTTCATAGCAACTTTATTGTGTCCCATTCTTTTACCAACCAAAATAGCAAGTACAAGACCAGCCAAACCACCATTCATATGGACAACAGTACCACCAGCAAAATCAAGTGCTCCTGCATCAAAAAGAAGTGCACCATCTCCACCCCATACCATGTGTGTTATTGGAGCATAAACTAAAAGTCCCCAAAGAATAACAATAACCATCCATGTTGAGTATTTCATACGTCCTATTACAGAACCTGAAGCAATGGCTACAGTAATAGCAGCAAAAGTACCTTGAAATGCAATAAATACATAGGTAGGGTAAGTTCCACTTAAATCAGTCCAGTTAATACCTGCAAGCATAACGTGGTTAAAACCACCAAATACATTTTGTAGTGCTGCATTTTCATTTGCACCAAACGCAATAGAGTACCCTGCAACAATCCATACAACAAATGCAAGTACAAATGCACCCATAACCATTGCGTACGTATTGAGTACGTTTTTACTTCTTGTCATACCACCATAAAACAGTGCTAAACCTGCTGGTGTCATAAGTAGTACAAATGCTGTTGATACCATCATCCATGCGGTATCCCCTGTGTCCAATTTATCTTCTGCAAATGCGATGATAGGCAAGAACAATGCCATAAGAGCTGAAAATTTCAATTTCATGCTAATTCCTTTAAAATTATTTACATTCAAATTATAACACCTAAATAGCACATTAGTATCAGAGTATTGATTAAAATTTAATCAATCAATAGTACAACTTATGTTATATGCAGTGAATGTACGTCAAAAAAGTAGAAAAATAAGGGATAATAAAACTCGCTAAAGAGGCTAAAAAAGTTAGTGATTAGAATTGGCTAGAAAAAAGAATTTAAACCCAAACACTCTCCAAAGAGAGTGATGTATTCAAAATGTTTGGGGAGATTACGATATTAAAATGTGTATGTAGCAAATACTTCAAGAGCATTTTCAGCATCATCAGAAGCATCATCATATGTATAGTCAGTTGCTGTAAATACTACACCAAGGTTAAGAGTATTTGTAATGTCATAACCAAGTACAACATCTAGTGCTGAACCCTCTTCACCATATTGTGCATATGAAACTTCAGTTGCAAAACCAGCTAACTCTGTACCAAGTGCTACTTTAAATGAATCATCTACAATACCTGATGCAAATACATTCCATGAACTTGTATAGAGTGAATCTACACCTACCATACCAGCTGCAGCATCTTCAATTTTGTTGTATGCAACACTTGCAGTCATACCAGCGAATTCACCACCTATTTTTACACCAAATGCAGTTGAATCATCTGTTGAAGCATAGTCAGTAGTTACATATTGTGCATTAAGTGTAATACCTGAAAATGTATATCCAGCATCTGCATATACTTGTGTGTAGTCAAGAGCATCTACATTGTAGTACCATACACTTGCATCAAAAGCATCAGAGTATGCTGCACCCACTGCATAGTTATCATCTGTTAGTTCTGCAAATGTAGAACCAGAATTGTTTCCTCTCCACTTATTTACATAAGAACCAACAAGAGTTACGTTAGATATAGATGTATTAACAATAGTTGCAGCTTCAAATGCACTTGGAGCTAGTAACCAGTCAAAACTACCAAGCATAGGGGTATCAAGAAGTTGACGACCAACAACAACAGTTGTGTCTCCAAATGTTCCAGTTAAGTTAGCAACATTCATAAATGCACCCGTCTCTTGACCTTCCATGTATCCAGCTTCTTCTTCACCTAAGTTTGCATACCCTACTGCTGAAAAATTTGCTGTAATGTTAGAGGTAAGTTTATGTGCAACATCAAGTGTTACTGCTGTACCAATTTGAGAGTTTTTTTTATCAAAAAGGTCTTCTGAACCTTCAACCGAATAGTAGTACCCTACTGCCTTACCTGCAATTGTTGTATCTTTTTCACAATCAGCTGCGGCAACTGGTGTAGTTACCTCTGCTTCTGTTGGAGCTATGTCTCCGCCTGCGAATGCAGCACTCATTGCCAATGTAGCGATTAAGCTAAGTTTTGTAAATTTCATTTTATTTCCTTATAATTAAAATATGTATGAATTATACAATAAAAATTACAGGAAACCAATGTCTTGTTGATTAATTTTTAACCAATTGTTAATTTTTTGTTAATGCATTAATATAAATGTTCTCATCTTTATAGACTTTCACACCTTCCAAATATCCAGATATTTCTACATCTTCATAGACTATACCTTCAGGAACAGCTTTAGAGTGTAGTTGCACAGCACACTGTTTATAGTTTGGTTCAAAAGATTTGGGATCAAACTCAGCAATGGTAATATTATTAATGAGTTGTTCATTGAAGTGAAAGGGTACAAATACATTACCTTCTCGTACAGTTTCAGAGACTTTGACGATGACATCTTCCACACGTCCACGTGTACCTGAAAGTGCAATCCTATCTCCACTCTTTACTTGAAGTTTAAGTGCATCTTTTGGACTTAAGTCTACCCACGCTTCGGGTGCTAAGTCATCAAGTATACCTACTGTACCTGTTTTGGTACGTGTGTGAAACTGCTCTACTGTACGACCAGTATTTAAGATGAGTGGTAAACCAGCACATGCCATTTCGGAGAGAGGTTTCCAATCTACAGGAAGTAGATTTGCTTTGCCATCTGCTGTAGTACATTTCATCTCTTCACCATAGAGACGTTTTGTTCCTTCAGGTGCATTCTCATTACATGGCCACTGTATACCTCCGAGTTGCTCTATCTTCTCGTAACTCATAGAAGAGTAGTCACAGAGCTGTCCTTCACTTACACGTTTGATTTCATTGAAAACATCACGGGGTGTTTTTAGGT
Organism: Campylobacterota bacterium; assembly: GCA_034658615.1. Taxonomy (GTDB): domain Bacteria; phylum Campylobacterota; class Campylobacteria; order Campylobacterales; family Sulfurovaceae; genus Sulfurovum. Next base: position 1,426 of record JAYEFI010000048.1, on the reverse strand, counting down.
CTTTAAAGAGTAGCGCGTGTTTATCTTCAAAGTATTTAGAAAATTCTAAAACGATGTCTAAGTCCGCTTTACTATCACCTAGTGGTTCTACCGCTTTTTTAGCATAGTTACAACGTCTCTCAGAGTTAGTGTAGCATCCTTCTTTTTCAGACCATGTCGCTGCTGCAAAGACGACATCTGCTATTTGAGCTGTGTCAGACATAAAAGAGTCTTGCACTACGAGTATGTCTAGTTTGTCTAGGGCTTCACGCAAGGCATTTTGATCAGGATACGATACTAGTGGGTTGGTAGCGACTACCCAAAGGGCTTTTATCTCTCCCTTGTTTATGGCATCTATTATTTGAGGGTAAGCATACCCACGTGCAGTAGGGACTAAGTCTACAGGCACATTGACAATGTCTGCAAAAGCTTGTCTGTCTGCATCAGAGGCATAGTTTCTGTAGCCTGGTATGGAAGAGGTAAATCCAAACTCTCTAGTACCCATAGCGTTACACTGCCCAGTGATAGACATAGGTGCTGCACCTTCTTTTCCTAAGTTACCAGTAATGAGCGACAAGTTACAAATGGCAGAAACAGTGTCTGTACCAATGCTACTTTGGTTTACACCCATGGTCCATGCAGACATGACGGCATCTGCCTGTGAATAGATTTTGGCAAGGTTGTAAAGTTCTTTCACCTCTATGCCTGTAATTTCTGCTACTTCTTGTGGAGGATAGTTAGCCAAAATGTGTTTTTTGAACGCTACATAGCCATTGGTTCTTTCTTTGATAAACTTCTCATCTTCCCAACCTTGCTCCATAATGATGTAACAAAGACCATTTATAAGAGCTAAATCTGAACGGGGCTTAAGAGGCACAAATATATCTGCCATTTGAGCCGTCTTTGACATGCGAGGGTCAATGACAATGATTTTAGGATTTTTAGGATTTTTAACGATATGAAGTTTTAAGATAGGGTGATTATCAGAGATATTTGCCCCTATAAGCATAATGACATCTGCTTTCTCAAAGTCTTCATAACATCCAGTTGGTCCATCTGAGCCAAAAGTCTGTTTGTAACCCATCACAGCTGAAGCCATACAAAGCGTAGTGTTGCCATCATAGTTGTTTGTCTCAAGTCCTAGCTGTACGAACTTTCCTAAAGCATAAAAGTCCTCAGTGAGAAGTTGCCCAGTAGAGATGACAGCCACTGCACCTTTGCCATGCTCGTCTTGTATACGTTTAAATTCATCAGAAGTATGCTTAAAAGTCTCTTCCCAAGTACTTAGTCGTAGCTCTCCCTCTTTCCGTAGAAGTGGTGCTTGCACACGAGAGTCAGCATAGACCATTTTATGTTCACTTAGACCCTTAGGACATAGCGTACCAAAGTTCACAGAGTGCAGCGGGTCACCTTTGGAGTACACAGCTTTACCAGCTTTCACCCCAAT
>JAYEFI010000047.1:0-4823 GCA_034658615.1 Campylobacterota bacterium | reverse complement strand
ATGTAAATCTGAACCTTGGTTACGTACCATCGTTTTTAAATAAAGTTTAAGTTTTTCTTCTACCAATGCAGTATCCTGGTGATTTTATTTTAAAATAGTTTATTTTAATGTATCTAGCATCTCTTGAAATGATGTTTCAAATGCTTCCAATCCTTCTCTTAACAGTTGTGCATAAATTGCATCCATATCAAATCCATTGTCTTCTAGCTTCGTAAAGTATCCAGAGAGGACCTGATCATCAATAGGTAATTTTGCTGCAGATGCATCACTTGCGACATAAGACTCTATAGTAGCTAATGGTGCAGTATTGACAGAGTGAGGAGCCAACAACTCTTTCATGTAGTGCTCAGCACTTAAATCATTACCTTTAACCCCTGTACTTGCAAAAAGAGTACGTACAGAAGGTGTATGGTTTGATTCAATTAAATTATATATTGTTGCAGCATTATAGATGCCTGTCAAAGAGATATCTAAGCCTTCTTGCTCCAAGTCACTATCTAACATTCTATCAAACCTACTGACAAATACAGAAATAACAGCTTCACAACGTCCACCACCAGACGCTTCAAATGCATCTAAACCTTTTTTCATTGCCTTTAGACATTTTTTTGCTTGTTTTGGAGAAAATATGAGCGTTGCATTGACTGAGATTCCTGTACTTAACAGTTCGGTCATTGCATCGTACCCTGCTTCTGTTGCAGGCACTTTTACCATTACATTTGGTTCACCAATTGCTGCAAAAAGTCTCTTTCCTTCTTCAATAGTGCCTTGTGTATTGTTCGATAAAAAAGGATCTACTTCTATCGATATATATCCATCATTACCTATGTCATAACACTCTCTTAGTGCAAGAGCTGCTGACTTTATATCTTCTATAGCTAAGGCTTCATATTTTTGCTTAGGTGTTTTACCTTCTAGTGATGCCAGTTGTTCTTTATAAGCTGGTGATGTTGTAATAGCCGATGCAAAAATAGATGGATTACTTGTAGCACCATTAATGACACCATTTTCAATCAGTTTTGAAAATTCATTTTTTAAATAGTCTCTCTCTACAAAATCTAACCACAAAGAGAAATTTATATCTCTATTTACCATTTTAAATCCTTAATCATTATTATATTTCCATTCAAAGTCATGCCATTTACCCAAGTCTGATTGTTTAGATACACTCTCTTCTAGTAAATCTAAAAACAAGTTCCTCTCTACAACTTCAGCACCCATACTAACCATATGGTCTGTTTTCATTTGACAATCTATAAAATCATAGCTTTTGCTTCCTAAAACATCACTTAGTGCTTTAAATGCTACTTTTGATGCATCTGACACCAAAGAGAACATAGATTCACCAAAAAATACTTTTCCATAAGCAATGCCATAAAGCCCACCGACAAGACGTCCCTCTTTATGTACCTCCACCGAGTGGGCTAACCCCTCTTCATGCAAGCGTATGTAGGCTTCTATCATCTCTTCTACTATCCATGAAGATTCTTGACTTTTTCTATCTACCAAGGCACAATGTGCAATGACATCAGAAAAATATTTATCAAAAGTAATGGTAAATTTTCCAGAACGTAACACTCTTTTAAATGATTTTCGTACTATAAATTTATTGGGGTAGAGTAAGAGTCTAGGATTAGGTGACCACCAAAGTATAGGATCGTCTTTTGAATACCATGGAAATATACCTTTTTTGTAGGCATGTAAAAGTCTCTGTGATGATAAATCTCCACCGTAAGCCAGCAAACCCTCATCTGATGCCAAACGTGGGTTGGGAAAAAGTGTAACCTCCTCACTCAATGGAGGTATATAATAACTCTCTTCATCTAACTCTGAGGACATGAAGTCTTATTTCCCCTCAAAATCAAATGCGAGTTTCTCTTTTTTGTAACTCACTTTTACAGAACCACCTTTTTTAAGCTTACCAAACAGTATCTCATCTGTGAGTGCTTCTTTAATATGCTCATCTATGACGCGTGCAACATGCCTTGCACCATAACGCTCATCATAACCTTCCTTTGCCAAATACTCTTTTGCTTTTTTGCCCAGACTTACTGTGACTTTCTTAGGCTCTAGCAATACATTTAACTTGTCTACTTCTCTATCTACTATTGTCACTAGTGTACTTAAATCAAGTGCATTAAATGTGATGGTACCTGAAAGTCTATTTCTAAACTCTGGTGCAAAGAAACTAGCCAATGCTTTATCTGTTTTCATTGAGTTGTCTTTGTTAAAGCCCATAACATTCGCTTCTTTTGTCCCTAGGTTCGATGTCATGATAAGTATCACATTTTTAAAGTCACTGACTACACCATTGTTATCGGTCAATTTTGCACCATCCATAACCTGAAGCAAAATATTCATAATATCTGGATGTGCTTTTTCTATCTCATCGAGTAGTAAAACAGTATGTGGGTGTTTTTTAATCATCTCTGTAAGAAGTCCACCCTGTTCATACCCTACATATCCAGGAGGTGCACCTACTAAACGGCTGATGGTATGTGGCTCCATATATTCAGACATATCTAGTCTCTCAAAATGTACATTCATAGTACTGGCTAACTGTGTTGCAAGTGCTGTTTTCCCAACACCCGTTGGTCCTACAAATAAAAATGACCCTATAGGTCTATTTTCCCCATTCAGTCCAGCATAAGAACGTTTTATGGCAGAAGCAAGTGCCTCTATAGCTTCTTGTTGTCCAATAATGTGAGAGGAGAGGTCTTTCTCTAAAGTTTTAAGTTTCTTTGTATCATCGGTGCCTATCACTGTAGAAGGCAGTTTTAAACTCTTTGCCACAGAGATTTCAATATCTTTTGGGGTAATAGTCCCTCCACTTTTACCCTTAAGCAGGAAGTGTGCTCCTACCTCATCAATAATATCCATCGCCTTATCTGGTAAAAATCTGTCATGTAAATATTTAACCGAAAGCTCTATAGATGTTTGCAGTGCAGTATCTGTAAATTTAATATTATGATAATTCTCATATTTATCTTGTACACCTTTTAAAATAGTAAAGGTGTCTTCAACACTTGGTTCATCGATGTCTATTTTTGCAAATCTACGGCTCAGTGCTTTGTCTTTGTCAAAAAAGTTTCTATATTCTGTGTACGTCGTTGCTCCTATACACTTTAGCTCACCACGTGCTAAAGCTGGTTTAAGTAGATTCGAAGCGTCCATACTCCCACCACTTGTTGCACCTGCACCTACCATGGTATGTATCTCATCTATAAACATAATGGCATTGTCTATGTTACTTATCTCTGAAATAATACCTTTTAAACGTTTTTCAAAATCACCTCTATATTTTGTACCTGCTACCAGTGCTCCCATATCTAATGCAAACACTAAAGAATCTTTTAATATCTCTGGTACCGTGCCTTGTGAAATGTTCAGTGCTAACCCTTCAGCTATCGCTGTTTTACCTACACCTGGTTCACCTACAAGCAGTGGGTTATTTTTTTTACGACGGCACAGTGTCTGCATGACACGTTCTATCTCATCTATGCGTCCTATTACTGGGTCAATTTTACCTGTTTGTGCAAGGGCTACAAGTTCTATGGTAAACTGTTCCAAATAGGTTTCTTGTTCACCTTTTTTGACACTACTCTTATTGACATCGCCATATTTATGCGATATCATTTCCAATATATCTACTCTCGAGAGCCCCTCTTTTTTCATAAGGTACACAGCATAAGCATGCTCTTGCATAAATATAGATGCCAGCATATCACCTATACTCGCCTCAGTACGACCTGAAGAGTTTATATGTGATATCATGTCATTAATCGCATGAGAAAGAGATGTTGTCTCAAAAGGCTCTACTTCTTTCTCTAAAGAGTGAATGGTTTTTCTAATATGCTCCACTATACTAGACTCAAGTACAGCAATGTCTGCATGAAGCCCAGTCAATATTTCACTGCCCTCTTGAGATCTTACAATAGCCAAAAAAAGATGTTCAACAGTAAGATATTCGTGTCTATGTTCTTTTGCATGTTCAACTGCGTCTTTAAATACGTCATTTAGTGCTATACTTATCATTATCCATCCTCTTCTATAGTTGCTAAAAGCGGAAACTCATTTTGCTTTGCTTTTTGCTTTACTTGTTGCGTTTTTGTCTGTGCTATTTCAAAAGAATATACACCACATATGGCTTTACCTTTATCATGTATTTGCAGCATAATTTTCTCTGCTTCTATTTGATTTTTATGAAAAATCCCTGCCAATACTTCTACTACAAAATCCATGCTTGTATAATCATCATTGTGCAAAAGGACTTTAAACATTTTTGGTTCTTCTAGCTCTAGGGCTAACTCTAATTCTTCTTCAATTTTTGGCAATATCTATCCTTACTACTGTCTTTGTGTAAAGACAAATCTCATAAATTATATTATTTTATATATAATGATACTATTAATATATAAAGGGGACCTCTAATAATAGGTGATACTCACAACATTTACAGCTTTTGTTTAGGCTAGGCACTCTTTTGTAGACCTAGCCTTAGCTAAGTCGAAAAAGAGTAACAACGCATAGGCGAAAGCTGTAATTGCCCGTAGGGTGGGCTTTGCAAACGCAATCTTGCACAAAATATTTACTGCGTCTTAGCTATGGCTAGGACTTATAAATCTTTTGCACAATCTTACATTTGCAAAGCCCATTGTGAGCATTACCTATTATTAGAGGTCCCCTAAAGGAATTATGAATGAACACACTTTTCATTACTGCTACAAACACCGATGTAGGAAAAACCTACGTTACACTCAAACTCATCGAAGCTTTTGCCACTCACGGTTTAAATGTTGGCGTTTTTAAGCCTATTGAAACAG
>JAYEFI010000046.1:15312-17581 GCA_034658615.1 Campylobacterota bacterium | reverse complement strand
CCTGTATTGTTGGACTACAACAATTTTAGAGCACAGTTTGGTCGTGATGAACGTATTGTTTTAGCTATTAAGTCTGACAATATTTTTACAGTAGAGTTCTTGCATACACTACAGATGTTACATGAGGAGATAGAAGAAAAAGTACCTTATTTAGATGATGTAACCTCACTCTATAATGTACGAAATACAAGAGGCGAGGGTGACCAACTCATTACGGACGATTTACTAGAAACAATGCCAAGTAATACAATAGATGTAGAGACCATTAAAAAGCAAGCGATGGCTTCACATTTTTATAAAAACCTTCTTTTGAGTGAAGATGGCAAGATGACAACAATGGTCATAGAGACAGATGCATACACACATGTAGGGGTTAAAAAAGAGTCTATTGACGAAGCATTTTCAGAAGGTTTTTCTGATGATATGCTAAAAGAAGTGACTGTAACAGAAGCCGCACAGATTAAAGATGGTGGAGGTTTTTTATCTGACACTGAAAATGCAGAACTTTTAAGTGTGTTAAATGACATTGTTAGTACCTACAGAGCAAAAGGGTTAGAAATATATGTTGCAGGAAGCCCTGCGGTCAATAATGCACTCAAAGCACAAATGCAAGCAGATATGCAAAAGTTTATGCGTATTACATTTTTAATCATTATTGTGTTTTTATTTGTGATGTTTAGACGCATTACAGCAGTGTTTTATCCACTTTTGGTCATTATATTTTCACTTCTTGCTACGGTAGGAACTATGGCGTGGGCAGGTGTTGCATTTAAGTTACCTACACAGATTGTTCCCTCACTGTTGCTGGCTGTGAGCATAGGAGCCACTGTACACATACTCTCTATATTTTTTGATAAGTTTAATACTACTGGTAATAAAAAAGAATCACTCATTTACACCTTAGGACACTCAGGTTTGGCTATTGCTATGACTTCAGTGACCACAGCCATAGGTGTGGGTGCATTTTCAGGTTCACAGGTTGCTCCCATTGCAGACCTTGGGACATTCGCTTCATTTGGGGTCATGGTTTCACTCTTTTTAACACTTACACTTTTACCCGCTTTGCTTAGTATCACAAAAATGAAACAAAAAGTTAAAAGTGAACCAGGTAAGTTAGATGTGATTATGAAAAAGTTTTCCGTGGTACCTATACGACACTATAAGGCTATTATTGCATTGAGTTTTGCATTGGTAACTGTAGCACTTGTGAGTGCTAGTAAAATAGAACTTTCTCACAATCCCCTTTACTGGTTTCAGCCAGACAATGAAAATAGAGTATCTACAGAGGTCATAGACGAAAGTATGAATGGTTCAGTGACCATAGAAGTTGTGGTAGACACCAAAGAAGAGAACGGATGGAACAATGTAGATAGACTCAATAAACTCAATACATTTAGTAAAGAGCTAGAGACCTATGTGGACAGCTATACACACATAGGTAAAGTGGTCTCACTTGCAACCATAGTCAAGGAGACTAACAGGGCTCTACATGAAAATAAAGAAGAGCACTATGTCATACCAGACAATGCTAACCTTGTCTCACAAGAGTTGTTACTGTTTGAAAACTCTGGTTCTGATGATTTAGAAGATGTGGTAGATACGCAGTTTTCTAAAACACGTATTACCATTAAACTTCCTTGGACAGATGCAGTCAAAGCGTATGAAGTACTCAATTTTGTAAAAACAAAGGCATCTGAGACATTTCCTAATGACACGGTGGTAACCACAGGTATGATACCACTACTCATTAACACTTTTGCAAACTCCGTACACTCATCTGTGACAAGTTACCTGATAGCCTTTGTGGCTATTGCATTTATGATGATGCTTATTTTGGGTTCTGTTCGTGTTGGGCTATTGAGTATGATACCAAACTTAACACCCATTATTTTGGGTCTGCTTATTATGAATATTGCAAATATACCACTAGATATGTTTACTTTACTTATTGGAAGTATTGCCATTGGTTTAGCTGTAGATGATACCATACATTTTATGCACAATTTTAGAAGATACTACCTAGAGAGTAAAGACTCGGCTAAAGCAATTGAACAAACATTTTACACCACAGGAAAAGCGATGCTTATTACAACCATTGTACTCTCATTAGGGTTTTATGCTTATCTGATGGCAAATATGATCTCTGTACAAAACTTTGGGTTGCTTACAGGTTCTGTGATTATCATGGCACTGTTATCAGACTTATTGTTAGCACCTGCCTTGATGATGGTTGTGGCAAAACGTGGTTGGATACGGTAGAATTAGGAAT
>JAYEFI010000046.1:8122-15212 GCA_034658615.1 Campylobacterota bacterium | reverse complement strand
AATACAAAAAAATTATTAATGGGTCTTGCCCTAGGACTATCACTCATTACTACAAGCATACTTGCTGATGATGCAAAAGCTAGAGCTATTATGAAAAAAGTAGATGCTAGAGATGATGGTAAAACGTTGGAACAAGATATGTCTATGGTACTCATAGACAAAAATGGTAAAACACGTACACGAGACTTGCATACGTACAGTAAAGACTTTGGGGTAGATGAGCATCAGATTATGTTTTTTAAATCTCCAGCAGATGTAAAAAATACAGCCTTTTTAACCTATGACTATGACAATGCAAGTAAAGATGATGACCAATGGTTGTACTTACCTGCACTTAAAAAAGTCAAACGTATTCCAAGTTCAGACAAGAGTGGAAGCTTTATGGGGTCAGACTTTTCATACTTTGACATGACAGATAGAAACTTACAAGATTTTGACTATAAGTTACTTAAAGAGATGAAAGTAAGAGGGCATGATGCTTGGATGATTGAGGCAGTACCACGTACCAAAAAGGTGATTAAAGAGTCAGGTTACACAAAGACAATAGCCATTGTTAGAAAAGACAACTATGTCGCTGTACGTGCTATTAACTTTATGCGTAATGGTAAAAAGAAATATATGGACATCTCTAAGTTGCAAAAAATTGGTGGGGTGTGGCTACCCAGTGTGATGAGTATGACGACCAAAAAAGGGAAACGTACTTTACACAAAACAGTCCTAAAGTTTAGCAATAAAAAGTTAAATAAAAACATTTCTGACAATGTGTTTACCACAAGAAGACTGGAAAAAGGACTGTAGTAGAATGAGGAATGAAGAATTGGGGATTAGGAATTTGGGTAAGCGTTATACTATTACATTTTTATCTTTAGTGCTTGCTACACAATTGTATGCAGAAAGTACACAAGAAGCTTTAGAAGGCTTTGATGATACTCCAGTAAACATAGTGCAAGTAGAAGAAAATGCTACAGATGTCATGGAGGGTTTCGATGATGAAAGTCTTTCAGAAACGACAGAAGAAAAAACAGAGTTTATTGAAGGTTTGACTGGAAAAGTTACAGAGCAGTTGGCTTACTCATATAATGGTAATTCCCCACATGATAAGTTGACCTCACTCAAGTCTTCTCTTTTTTTAGACTATGAACATAAGTTTGAAAATGGTTGGCGTGTTAAGAGTAATGCTAAAGCCTATTATGATGCAGTGTATGATATTCGCGATGAAAGCTATAGTAAAAATGAACTTAAAGAACAACGCAGTGAAGTAGAACTTTTTGATGCCTATGTTGAGGGGAGTATTACTGATAGCTTAGATGTAAAAATAGGGCGTCAAGTGTTAGTTTGGGGACGTTCAGATACTATACGTATTACAGACGTATTGAACCCCTTGGACAATCGTCGTCCTGGTATGGTTGACATAGAAGATTTGCGTCTACCTGTAGGCATGGTTAAGTTTGATTACTTCATGGGGGACTGGCGACTTACACCTACGGTTGTAGTAGAACAACGCTTTTCAAAAAACCCAGCTTTTGGTTCTGCGTTTAATGCCTTAGAAAATCCACATTTAAAAGAAGCCGATGTCGATGACATTACTTACGCACTCTCTTTAGGTGGAGAATTTTCTGGCTGGGATGTAAACTTTTATGCTGCACATTTGTATGATGATGAAGGGTATTTGAAATTTGCACCAGAAAGGTTAGAAAAACCACAACTTGTACATGAAAAAATAACAATGCTTGGGAGTGCATTTAATGTACTGAGTGGTGCATGGCTTTTTAAAACAGAGTTAGCATATTTTGATGGTCTGAAGTATACTACGACACAAGAGAAAGAGTTTAGTAGGCTAGATGGATTGATTGGGTTTGAATATAAGGGTATTGCTGACACTACCATCTCTTATGATGCTTCTGTAAGGCATATTGAAAACTATGATGCTACTTTACTTCAGGAAAGAAATCCTTTAGAGGCAAATACCTATCAACATGCTTTTCGTGCTACCTCAGATTTTATGAATGCAACACTAACAGCTAATTATCTTATATCACTCTACGGTAAAAAGTTAGATGAGGGTGGTTTTCAACGTTTGTGGGCTAAATATGAGTTAGGTGAAGGGGTAAATCTCAATGTTGGTGTTATTGACTACATAGGTGGTTCTACACTCTTTAATAGTGTAAAAGATAATGATATGGTGTTTGCAGATATTTCTTATAGTTTTTAAACTCTATTATTAGAGGTCCCCTTAAATTTATGTATTGAAACAACCTTCACCTAGTAGTGTTGTTCTAGTACATCTATTTGTCTTTTTTTATAGCCTGTATTTACTTTCAATTCTAGCCCAAAACGATAGGCACGTGTTATTAACTTCTTTAGTAAATAAGCAATATATCCACTTACTTTTATTTTATCAAATAAGATACCAACAGCGTAGTTTCCACCTAGTGCGATGAACATGCCATCTACTTTTTCATTAAATGGGGTAATCAATTGTTTATTGTCTAGTTTTGCGATGTTTTTAACCACATACTCTGCACTTTTTTCAGCTATCTGTGCCGTAGGTGGTAATATAACCTCATTGGCATCTTCTATTTGGGCACAATCTCCAATAACAAAGATATTATCTGTACCTTGCATACGTAACATCTCATCAGGAATGATTTGATGTATAGCGTTTTTTGGTGTGTCTAGTTTTTTTATAAGATCACCTCCAACTATCCCTGCGGTGAAAATGGCAAAGTTAAAAGGTAGTTCAGTCTCATCACTAAAAACAATACTCTCTTTATTAATTTTTGAGATATAGGTACTCTCATAGATATTTACACCTAGTTCTCTGAGACGTTTTCTCGTTTTTTCAACAATATAACTGTCCATACCTGGTAGGATTGTCTCTGCAGCATCTATTAAAGAGATAGTGATATTTGCACTATTTAGAGCAAAAGCTTTTTTATAATGCTGTAGTACATAGCCCATCTCTGCTGCTATCTCTACACCACTAAGTCCTGCTCCAGCAATAGCTATATGAAAATCTTCAGCCTCACTGTCTGCACTATGTTGTAGTTTATGATAGAGTTGACTTTCAAAGTCACGTCTAAATTCAAAAGCACGCTGAATATTTTTTACACCATGTGTATGTTCTTGCGCACCCTCAATAAACGAAAAAAAGTGTGTCTGTGCACCTACTGCTAATATTAGATAATCATACGGAATATTGTTAGCACTACAAATGACCTCATTTATCTCTTTGTTAATATCTAGTACTTCATCTTGTACAAACTCAATATTTTTACGTAATCCCTTAATAAAACTTTGTATATCTACTGCAATATCTGCAATATCAAATCTACCTGCAATATATCCATATGTTTCAGTCTGCATATAATGGTAAGGATTTTTGTCAATGAGGGTTACATGAAATTGTTCATACTTACATAAATGCTCAAGCGCTCTAAGCCCACCATATCCACCACCTATGATAACTATACGTTTCATGTCATCTCTTTTAGAATAAAATATCGTAATTATAGACAATATATTCTTCAGTTTTTTTGTTTTATTTGTCTTTTTTGAGTAGTATTGAAAAAAGATGATACACTAACCTAATGACCGATTAATTATTAGTTGTTCTTAAGTTACTTATAACCTATATTTAATTATTATATTTGCATTATTTATAGTTCAAAGAAAAGGCTAACAATGAAAAAAACAATAACAATTTCTATAATAACTGCATCATTATTAACTAATGTGTATGGAGACTCAACAAAAGTAGGTGAACTGATTACTGATGTTAAAGATGCAGTTGTGAGTATGAGTAAAGATGCAAAAGATACCTTTATAGGGTTAAAAGATGGTTTTGTTGAAACCACTAAAAGTGCTGAAAGAACAACAAGTACTGTAAGTAAAGACTCTAAAGATTCTATGATTAAAATATCAGATGATTTAAAAATAGTTGAAGTAGAGACATCAAAAAATGCAAAAGAGACATTGTTGATTATGTCTACAGATACGAAAGAGTCAGTAACAAACACGACAAAAGATATAAAAGCTTCAATGTCAGTAGCATCTGCTGATGCAAAAGAATCGGTTACTACACTTTCTAACGATACCGTAAACGTGTTTAAATCAGTTTCAAATGATGCAAATGCAACAGTAAACATTTTAAGTGACAATGTAAATGAGAGTAGTAAACAACTTTCAAATGATGCCAATACATCTGTAACAACTGTGTTTACAAATATGAATACAAGTTCAAATACACTTTCAAATGATGCTAGAGATACATTGAAAATAGCAGCAGATAATGCAAATGAAGCAACAAAAACATTAGCAGACGATGGAAACTTAAGTGTTGAGTATGTATTTGGTAATGCAAATGATAGTATTAAAACCATTGCACTAGATGGTAAGATGCCAAATGTAAAAGCTAACATAAAAAGCAATAGTGATGCATTGGCTAAAAAAGTGAAAGAAGCCGCGGCAGAGAAAGCAAGACAAACAGCTGAAGCAAAAGCGAAAGCAGAAGCAGACATGGCAGAGAAAGCAAGACAAACAGCTGAAGCAAAAGCAGCTCAAGAAAAAGTAGAAGCAGAAGCTAAAGAAAACATCACAAAACTACTTAAAGTAGAAAATATTGAGTTTAAAACTGCAAAAGATAATTTAACAACTAAAGGTTTAGAAACAGTAAGCAAACTTGCATCTATACTCAACCAGTACCCAAGTATTAAAGTTGAAATAGCGGGTCATACTGATTCGGATGGTGATGAAGCATTTAATCTAAACCTCTCTCAATCAAGAGTGAATGCTGTTAAAAATGCATTGGCTTCTTATTCAGTATCTGCTGATCGTTTAACAGCAAAAGGATATGGCGAAAGTAAACCACTTGTTCCTAATGACACAAAAGAGAATAAACAAAAAAATAGACGTGTTGAGATTAATATTATTGCACAATAAATATTGCTAATATTGGAATGACAAATACAAGATGAAGTTTTACCGTATATACATAGAAATTACGAATGTATGTGGACTCTCTTGTACTTTTTGTCCTACAAAAGAATTGCCCAATAAAGAGATGAGTCTAGCCTTTTTTGAATCCACCATAAAACAAGCTAAAGTCTATACGAAAGAGATTGCCTGTCATGTGGTAGGAGACCCTTTAACACAATCAAATTTACATGAATATTTAAATATCATAGCAAAGCATGGATTAAAGGCAATGTTAACAACCAGTGGTTATTTTTTGAAAAAACATAGCTATGATACACTGTTTCACCCTTGTGTGAAACAGATAAATATATCGTTAAACAGTTACAATAAAAATGATACTTCATTTACATTTGAACAATATATACAGCCTGTATTAGACTTATGTCAAGAAAAATTAAAGCGTCAAGTTGAGCTATTTATTAATTTACGGGTATGGAACTTAGATGAACTTATGAGCGAACGAACATTTAATGAAATACTGTTTAAAAAACTTTCTAAAACCTTTAATACAGCATTGGTTTTAGAGGATGTCTATATATCACGTCCAAAATCTATACGATTAGCTTCTAAGATACTGGTACATTTTGATGACTACTTTGAATGGCCTTCTTTAAGCAATAAAGTATACGGAGATGGCACTTGTCAGGGGTTACAGTCACATATTGCCATTTTGGCTTCAGGTAAGGTAGTACCTTGTTGCTTAGACTGTGATGGTGTCATTGAACTTGGTGACTTACATGTGAAAAGTCTTGACGATATAGTACGTTCTCCTAGAGCAACAGCAATGTTAAATGGATTTAGGGTGTCAAAATCTGTAGAAGAGTTATGTCAAAAGTGTTCGTATAAAAATAGATTTAATGAAGTTGGGACATAAGTAGAAAAATTTATAAAAAGAAATTCATAAAAATGAATTTCTTTTACTTTGAGTAGCGTGAGAAAACTATGGAGTTATTTTTTCAAACTTTGTACCTTCCATAGTAAAGTTCCCCATGAGACCAGTTGAGTCAAATACAAAACCAATCATATCATCTCCAAAATCAATTTCATCAAGTTCCTCTTCTGAATTCCATTCAGCCATTGCAATATTGAAATCCATATCTGCTTCCCAGTCATCATCGTGTATAAATTTACGTAGTGCTGTGTTAGATGTAAATACAATAATGAGAGAATATGTTTGTGCCCCTATCTGTGCCCCCATTGATGCTGAAGATATGCTATGGTATGATTTAGATACACCATCGACACGTAGAACACCTTCACCATATCTTCCTCCAAAGAAAAATCCTGCTTCTGTCACTTCAGGAAAAACAACATAGCCATTTGATTTAGCTAAAAACTTTTTTGAACCTACAACATCATTATAGAACTCTTCAAGTGCTTTGTTGGCGTCATTTTCAATACTTTTTGCAGACTGTGCAAATGTAAGTGTAGTCAGTGTAAATACTGCTATGAGTATTTGTGCAATATATTTAGATATATTCATTTTTTATCCTTTTTTATTTGTTTTATGGTTTAAGCTTTTTAAACTTGGTGCCTTCCATCGAAAAAGAACCCATTAGTCCTTTTGAATCAAATACAAATGCAACCATTGGGTCATTATACTCTGTATCTAGTTCTTCTTTAGAATTCCATTCTGCTAGAGCAATTTTCCCATCTACTTCTGTTTCCCATTCATCATCACCGAGTAAAAATTTATTGAGTGCTGCATCTGTCGTAAAAGCAATAATAAGTGAGTACTCTTGTGCACCCATTTGCATGCCAATAGATGCAGATGTGATACTGTAGTATCCTTTTGTTTTACGACCTATACGAAGTACACCTTCACCATATTTTCCTCCAATAAAGAAACCTGCTTGTTTTACCGATGGAAATACTAAAAATGCCTTTGACTTCACTAAAAAAGCGTCGGCACTTTTGTTTTCTTCAATAAATGTATTGATAGCAAGATTGGCTTCATTGTCCAGTGTTTTAGCAGATTTAGCCATAGTAACTGTCGTTAAACTAAGTATTGCAAAAAGCATTACTATAATTTTGAGTTTATTCATTCTCATTGTCCTTTAATTTAATAAAAATATTATATCATAGAGTAGTTTTAGTATAGGTATATCTTATA
>JAYEFI010000046.1:4153-8022 GCA_034658615.1 Campylobacterota bacterium | reverse complement strand
AAGTTAAGTATATTTAATGTGATGAAAATGGTAAAATCAAAGAAACTAAAGAGTATGGAAATAGAAGAAGAGGGCAAAAAGAACATCTATATTATATTAGATACTGAAACAGAAAAAGAGGTTGAAAATAGTATTGTATATAATCATGATAAAAAAGATAATCAATCTGAAATTGAGTTACTAAAAAAAGAAGTGGTATTGCTGAAAGAGGAGATAGAAGAGATTAAACGTCATCTATTACTCCTGTCGTAAAAATGTCAACAAATTAAAATGTATACTGAAACTTTAAAAAGAATGATGATGTCTCTAAGTTTGCTCCAGCGTAGCCATCTAGATAGTATATCCTGCCATTTTCGTTCCATTGGCTGTTGCCTGTAACTGTGTCATATTTTTGATAGGCATAGTTAGCACTTACATTTAGATGCTTAGTATACTTGTAGCTCATACCCAAACCTACACCAAATAAAGTATCATTTTTAAAGCTATCTACAGTTCTTAGATTACGTAGATAATGGCTATCTGTGGCTGTTGCCTCTGCATAAGGACTATAGATAATTTTGCTGTTAAAGTTTAGTTTTCCAAAATCATTTTTCATTTTTATACCAATGTAGGGTGCACTCCATGTTTGCTCATAACTAATGCCTAGTTGAGTATTGGAAAAGTTTCCTTTTGTGTCTCTAAAAAATTCATTGGAGTATATATATTCTCCCCCATAGGCTTTCCACGTAAGACTATCTTCCTTGTATCCAGCTAAGAGAGATAGAGATATTGAGGGGCTTCTATATGTGATATATTCGGCATTAACATCAACCATGTAGGCATTGGTGATGTCTGTATTATCATGTATGGAACGGTCAGTCCAATCTTCACCAAGAAGTTGCCAGTCATAATTGGTCAGTTTCGATTGTCCATCTTCGACTGAAAAGAAAAAGTCTGTATTCATAATAAAATTTGGGGTGAGATGTAAAGAACCACCTAGACCTAACATTGTTTGCGAGTCTATATTCCAAATGAGTTGACTTGCCGTATGTTGGTCTTGGGGATGATAGACATACTCATTGGCTTCACCTGTAAGAAGACCTAAAGAGATGCGTAAATTTAAATCTAAATTTTTTTGAGGTGTTGTGTAAACTTTTTCATCATAAAGCATATTTGCTTGTGTAGCTTGACTTAAAATAAGTAAAGTGATAATGATGTGAAATGTTTTTATAAATATTTTATAGTTTGTATGCATATACTTATACCTTTTTTGGAGCGAGGAAAGCGATAGAAATATATCTATTGCTTTTTATAATGTACTAGATGTACTAGATTTTACTCTTTACAAATATTTCCATATCTGCAACGACTTCTTCAATGGTTCTTTCACCAGAGATGACTTCTAAAAGGTTTTTCTCAGTGTAAAATGCTTGAATTTCAGCCAATGGGTCTGTATAAATCTTCATTCTGTCCCAAAATACTTCAATACTATCGTCACTACGTTTTTCGCCTGGTTTAGCATCTGCAGCACGTCCTAAAATACGATCTTTCGCTACTTCTTCAGATACTCTTACTTCTATGACAGAAACTAGGTTAATGTTGTCTTCTTTTGCTACCAATGCATCAAAAGCTGTCATTTGTTCAACAGAACGAGGGTAACCGTCTATAAGTACATTATCTACAGGAGCATTGTTGATAGCAGATACGATAGTGTTTACAATGATTTGAAGTGGTACCAGTGCACCCTTAGAGATGTAAGATTCTATCTCTTGACCTAGTGCAGAACCAGAACCTACCTCTTCTCTAAGCATGTCTCCTGTTGAATAATGCACAATGTTATCATTTTGTTCTGCAATGATACTTGCATCTGTTGTTTTTCCTGAGCCTGGTGCACCGATGATTAAAAATAAGTTTTTCATTATAGTTTCCTTTATTGAAATGTATGATTTTGGAAGTGGAGACTTTAGTCACACTTCATAGTTTTAGTGGGACTAAAGTCTCCACTTCCTAAAGTCTATTAAGCTGTTGGAGCAGCTTGTCTAATACGTAGACTAAGCTCTTTGAGTTGCTCGTCTTCTACTGGGCTTGGTGCTTGTGTTAATATACACTGTGCTTTTTGTGTTTTTGGGAAGGCGATGACTTCTCTAATGCTAGATGAATGTGTCATAAGCATAATGAGTCTGTCAAGACCTAGAGCAAATCCACCATGTGGTGGTGCACCAAACTTAAAGGCATCGAGTAAGAAACCAAATTTCTCTTGTGCTTCATCATCTGGTATACCCATAAGTGTAAAGATCTCTTTTTGTAAATCTTCTTTGTGTATACGTATAGACCCACCACCTAGCTCTGTACCGTTTAGTACGATGTCGTAAGCTACTGATTTTAAATCTTCTATATCATCGTAGCTAATATTACCCTCAGCATCTAACTCTGGCATAGTAAAGGCATGGTGCATCGCTTTTGTTTTACCATCTTCAACTTCAAACATAGGGAAATCCATGACCCATAAGAATTCAAAGACATCTTGAGGGATGATGTCCATAAGCTCTGCAAGGTAGATACGGAAACGTCCCATATAATCTAGCACAAGCTTTTTGTTACCTGCACCAAAGAATACTGCGTCACCCACTTCAAGTTCACACCTTTCAATAATAGCAGCAATGTCATCTTCTGTGAAGAACTTAGCAAGAGGACCTTTGAGACCATCTTCTTTCATTTGGAAGTAACCAAGACCTGATGCTCCAAATTTACGTACATACTCTTCAAAACCTTTCATTTGACGTTTTGAAAAAATCTCGTCACCTTTTGGTACTTTAAGAGCCTTAATACGGTTACCCTTAGTGTCTTTTGCAATACCTGAGAATATCTCATTGTCACAACGTGCAAAGATGTCTATTACATCTACCATTTTTAGGTCATAACGCATGTCTGGTTTGTCTGAACCGTAGTTCTCCATAGCGTCAGCATATGTCATACGTTTAAACTTAGTAGGTATTTCAAAATCACATTTACTAAAGATATTGTGGATGAGTTTTTCAGCTACGCCTATGACGTCTTCTTGGTCACAAAAAGACATCTCGACATCTATTTGTGTAAACTCTGGCTGTCTGTCTGCTCTTAAGTCTTCATCTCTAAAACATTTTGCTATTTGGAAGTAACGGTCAAAGCCACCTACCATCAAAAGTTGTTTAAAAAGTTGTGGAGACTGTGGAAGTGCATAAAACTCTCCTCCGTGAACACGGCTTGGTACAAGGTAATCTCTAGCACCTTCAGGAGTAGACTTGGTAATGATAGGTGTTTCTACTTCAAGAAAATCTAATTCATCAAGGGCATTACGTGCAGCGATAGTTGCTTTTGAACGAAGCTTAAAGATGTCATAAGATTTTTGCGTACGAAGCTCTAAGTAACGGTATTTAAGTTTTATCTCTTCATTTACCTTGTCATCATTCAGTTCAAAAGGCATAGGTTTAGAGCGGTTTTCAATGACTAAAGAATCAACTACCATTTCTACTTTACCTGTTTTAAGTTTAGGGTTTTCAAGTCCTTCACCTCTGGCTCTCATTTTACCAGTAGCCACAAGTACAAACTGGTCTCTTACGTCTTCTGCCATTTTGTGTGCATCAATGTTGTCTGCTGGGTCACAAACAAGTTGTATGACTTCATCTTTGTCTCTAAGGTCGATGAATATTAGTCCACCATGATCTCTACGGCTAGAGACCCAACCTGCTACAGTGATAGTCTCACCAATATGTGTTTCGTTTACTTCTGCACAATAATGTGTTCTCATAATACGTATTCCTCTAATTAATATGGTCGCGATTATAGCTAAATGTTGTTTAGAAGTGATAAAGAAGAGTATTTTATACCCATAATAATAGGCTACATTGGAG
>JAYEFI010000046.1:0-4053 GCA_034658615.1 Campylobacterota bacterium | reverse complement strand
TTTTGTACGTTTTAGAAGTTGTAACCCATACCTAGTTCAAATCTGTTGTCATCTGTACCACGGTTGTCGTACATGACGTAGTCAGCTTTAAGTACAACATTTGGTGTTGGATTGTAGTTGATACCGACTGTTGTAATTTCAATGTCATCTTTTGTGTCATCTTTAGAGTAGGCTTCGTACTGTGCAAATGGAGTGAATTCTCCTATGGTGTACCCAGCCATGACGTAGTAACCTGCTCCTTCTTTGCTTTGTGAACCTGTTGAATCATCTATTTCATTGACGGCGTAAAGACCTTTAATATTGAAGCCTTCATAGCTAAACCCTGCATGTACTTCTGCTACAGTAGTTGTTACATCAATGCCAGAACCTTGTCCTGCTTCACCTGTAAAGTATGAACCACCAAGGTTAAACCCTGCTGCTTTATAGTCTAGACGACCTACAAATGCAAAGTCTTCTGCTTTTGACTTTTGACCATTTTGACGCATACTTCTAATGCTAGAGATGACTTCTTGTCCATCGTCAGTCTTATTCACTGCATTTAGACCAGCAACAATACCTGCTTGGTAAGAAAAACTTCCCATAGTCCCATGTGCAATAAGACCATTTTCATGCCATGTAGATGGGACAATGTGTTTTTCTGTTTCAGGACGTGCCACCGAGTAAAATGCTGTTGGTTCATGGTAAAGGTTTACCATACCTACTGGTACTAGGACGTGACCAACTTTTACAGAGAGTGCTTCGTTGACTTTAAAGTCTAGGTAGGCTTGTTCAACAATGCCGTAACCACCTGTCTTTTCTCTTCCTCCATGCTCCCACTCAATTTCTGAAACCAATTTAATGTTATCTGTAAACTGGTAACCCACATACATAATAAATCTATAAATATCTAATTTATCTGAACCATCTTTATCAAGATAATTTGTGTAATCCATTTTACCATACCCACCAAAAGAGATTTTATCTAAAGCAGAACCTTGTGCTTCAGGTATAACTTCTGTGAGAGGTGTAAGGGTATCAATGTTCCCTCCTGCTTGTGTTATAGCAGTAAGTGTAGCTAAGCTTAGTAGCGTTCTGGTTATTGTTTTCATAGTGTTTCCTTATTTTAATGTTGTGTAGAATTCTATAACATGTAAACTTAAATAATGGTAAGTATAATAATCGTTATCATTTATTTTATTTTAAGAGAAAAAAAGTATACTTCATAGAAATTTAACGTATGAAAGATAAATATGTATAAGATAATTATTGGACTATTTTTTTTAATAACATTGGGACATACCAAAGAAAGTATCTCACTTAAAGATATATTTGCTAATGCATTTGGGAACAATGCAACAGTTTTACAAAAAAATATTTTACTTACTGCCAATGAAAAGATTAAACTTCAAAAGGTTGCTAAAGCAAAGATAGATTCACCCAAGGTTCGATTTTATTTTGTTAAAGCACATAACAATGTAGTGGGGTATGGCGTACTACTCACACAAAGAATACGAACAAAAAAAGCAACCATACTCTATCTTATAGGAAAAGACGAGAGCATAAAAAGCATAGAAATACTAAGTTTTAAAGAACCCTTAGAATATAAACCAAATAGTACATGGCTAGAAGTCTTTGATGGTAAAGTCAATGACAATACGCTATTTGTGAAAAAAGGCATCCCCATGATATCTGGAGCTACAATGTCTGCTAGAGCATTGTCTGATGCTGCACGTATAGCATTGACTATTGTTGCTAAAGAGAAAAATTAGGTAGTATAGTATGAAATTTTTGGTTACCAACGAGTTATCTCAAAACCCACTTTTAAAGATGTTAGTACTTTTTTTTGTGACAATCATGATGCTTTTTTTACTTTCAGACATCGCCTTACATCATTACCAAATAGGATTAACCCTAAGTATTGCTTCAGAGGCAATCCTTGGCAATGAAGAAGCATTTGTTGAACCTATGCTTTTTGATGTACTTTTAGAAAAAGTACATATAGATATATTTATCTCCATGATAGCACTCACGCTACTTGTGGTTATCTATATACGCGTCTATAAGCCTAAAACAAATAAGATGATACATATAGGGTTTATATCGGCTATATTGACTGTGCTAGCACTCGTACTTGCCTATTTTTATGGTGAGGTGTTTGTTGTGTTTTGGATAACATTTTTTCTTGTTTGGCATTTTGTAGCTCTCTATTTTGCTTTGCTTATCATGGTAAAGCTAGTACGTTCATGAATTATAGTCTGCCTTTAAAATATTTTTTAGTCCTCACAAGTATGCTTTTGTTGACAGGGCTTTGGATGTTTGTACTTCATACCTCTGTAACGGTTGAAGGTACTTTGTCTTACTACGAGGGTAAAACATTTTTTGGTTTACTAGAGACAGTGAGTCCCCATTTGTTTGGTATGGGCATACTTGTTTTTGTGTTGACACATTTTTTTTCGATGCTAGTGGGAGTGGAACAAAAGAATTTTAAAGTGTTTTCTTTGCTTTTTTTTCTACTTATGTTTGTGGCAAATAGTAGTGGGTTCTTCATTGAAGAGGGTAGTTATTTTTTTGTTTTGTTAAAGCTAAGTAGTACGTTTCTTTTTGTTGGGTTTTCATTTTTTGCGATGTACAAACTTTTCAAGGTTACCTAAAACCTTTTCACCTTGAGGCGTAACCAATATATATCCAAACTCTTTTTGAGACTTTACAAATTGTAATGCAATATCTTTTGGCATGGTTGAAACAGCAGTTGCCACAGCGTCACATAAAGTGTTGTTTGCCTGAGAGATGATGGTTACAGAAACAAAGTCTCTACCTTGTGTCTTCGTCTTTGGATTAATGAGATGATGGTGTTTCTTTTCTCTCACATAACGTCTATAGGTGCCCGATGTAGAAATAGACAAATGGGGTATTTTGGCTTCAAGTGTTGTCATGACACTCTCTTCTTCAAAGGGACTTTGAATACTGACATCACATGTGTCAAAACAACGAATATCGCCAGAGAGTGAAATTTTCCCTTTTGTTATGCCTTTTCCATCATAGAGCTGGCTTAGTTTGTCTATGGCATACCCTTTACCAATACCCCCTAAATCTAGAGTAATATCATTGCGTAGTTCAATACTATTTTTGGAGAGGATTATGTGTTGCATACCTAGGGGAGCTACCTCTAACGCATGAAGGGTAGGTATACGCTCTTCTTCTCCAAAATGATAGAGTTTTTTACTGATAGAACCTACAGTAATGTCAAAGTACCCATTGGTTTTTTTATAATATAAGTGACTTTCTTGGAGTATCTCTTTGAGTATAGGATGCGTGGGAATTTTTCTATTTTCATTGAGTGTATAGAGTTGTGCTTTGTCAGAATAAGAGGAGAGGTAAGACTCTAGTTCTTTTAAGTAGGAGAATCCTACATTAATTTTATCTGCATCCTTTAAAGGAAGTGTAATGGTAGAAAAAGTCCCCATAATCACTTGGGTACGTGAAGTACTTTTGTACGCCTTACGCTCTTTACTGCACCCCATAACACCCAGCAGTACAGCAAAAAAAAGAGACAATGAAATAGTTTTCATTGTCTCTTCGATTGTCTCTTCATGGTATGTAAAGACTTAATCTTCATCGGAGTGATCAGTGGTGTACACACCAGTAAGCTTTTTCCAAATAATAGAGGCATTAAGCCCAAACCATATAATAAGTCCTACTGCAACAGTAGCAGCCCAGCCAGCATCTTCAAAGTTTGTTACATCTATGAGGTCGTATTGTTGTAATCCCCAAACAAAAGCACCCAATGTAATGAGTGTCATTATAAATCCAAAAAAACCTAAACTTTGGAAAATGGACTTTATAGCCAGCATCCAAAGTGCTAACATGACAAGGATGACAAAAGGTCTAAACCCAGAGAGAATGTCATCTACATTGCTTATGTAGTGTAAAAAATGATGCTCAGTAGGGTTCCAAGTCCCTACTGAAAGAGCCAATGAAAGTAAAAGTGTAACCCACCATGCAAGGTTGGTAACTTGTTTACCACTTTTTGTTGTATTTTTAGATGTTAAAATATCTGGAATCATATATATCCTT
>JAYEFI010000045.1:0-17584 GCA_034658615.1 Campylobacterota bacterium | reverse complement strand
ACGATAGCATTTCAGGTAAGGGTGCAAAAGAGATACTTGACCACATGATGGAAAATGAGAGCCGTGACATTGACACTCTTATAGAAGAACTTGGGTTAGCACAAGTGAGTGATGATGGTGCTATTTTGGCTATTATCGATGAGATACTTGCCAACAATACTGACAAAGTAGAGCAATACAAAGGGGGCAAAGAAAAACTCTTTGGCTTCTTTGTAGGACAAACCATGAAAGCAAGTAAAGGTTCTGCAAACCCTGGTAAAGTGAATGCACTACTTAAAGAGCGTTTAGGATAGGCATTTTGCTATCTTTAGTCATTGGTGCGATAGCAATCGCCCCCTACAGGAGAATATGTGCATAATCTTATTTTAAAACTCTCCACTGCTATTGATGCATCTCAAAAATACCAAAAAACAAAATCTTTTTTTCGTGCACTTCTAAATGATGTAAACTACCCCTATAAACGCTATTTTGATGCGTTTATGATATTTCTTATTGTCATCTCTATAGCTATTTTGGTGATGAATAAATCGGGTAAAATTCCTGATTGGCTGGTGATGTTTGACTTGTATTTTGTTACGGCCATTTTTGCTTTAGAGTATTTACTAAGGTTATGGATAAATCATGATATACATAAGTATATTATAGAGAGTGACAAAGAGGTGGGAGACTCTCGTGGGTACGTAGATGCCTTAAAAGCAAAACTACGTTATATGATTTCACTACCTGCACTTATAGACTTTGTGGCCATTTTTCCAAAATTTAGAATAGTCAGACTGCTTAAGTTGTACCACTATATGCATGGGGCATCTAGTTTGTTTGATGCTTTACTTAAAAAGCGTTTTGAGTTTATATTTTTAGGTTATATGCTTTTTGCTATTACCTTTACACTTGGGTCTATTTTTTACCTACTAGAGTTTGGCATTAACGATAAAATAGACTCTTATTTAGACGCTATCTACTGGGCATTAGTAACCATCTCTACCGTGGGGTATGGTGATATTTCACCAGTGACAGACATGGGTAAGATACTCTCTATGTTTGGTATAGTCTTTGGTATTGCCATGATCTCTTTTGTCACTTCTGTAATGGTCTCTGCCTTTTCTGAGCGTTTTGATGAACTGCGTAACCAAGACAGCATTAACCATGTGAACCGTATGCGTCATGTAGTGGTCATTAACGGCTATGGACACTTGGGGTCTACTATAGCTAAAAAGCTTACCTTACATAAAGTCTATGAACCTGTCATCATAGAAAATGATGAAAGTAAGGTTTTAAGGGCACTTGATGATGGCTATAATGTCATACGTGCAGATGGTTCAAGTGCAAAGATTATTAAAGAGTTGTATAGAAAAAACAACATTGCTGCGATGCTTACACTTACAAGTTCAGATATAGACAATATCTATTTCATACTCAATGCTAAGAGTATTGTAGAAGACTCAGTGATTTATGCTCGAATGAATCAACATAGTTTACTCGCACAATACCAAGCAAGCAAAGTAGATGGCATTGTTGAGCCGTATGAAGTAGCCGATAGACAGGCATTTGATTATTTAGTAAAACATAGTAACGAAGGTAAAAAAGTACTCTTTTTTGGCTATACACATAAAAGTGCACATCTGTGCAAGATGCTTCAAAATGAAAATATAGAAGTAGATATTTATGAGATTGACGATAATGCCATAGAGAGTGCAAAAAATGATGGTCTGACACATATCACACAAATAGAAAAATATGAGAGTGATATAGTGCCAAATAAAGACTACATAGTCGTGTGTGCCATGCGTGATGAAGCTATCAATGTCTATAGAAGCATCACCTTACGTGCCAATGGTTTTGAAGGTGAAATTGTAGCCCTCTCAGACAGTAAAGAAGACAACAGAAAGCTTTATCTTGCAGGGGTCAATAAAATATTTGACATGTATGAAGAGAGTGCATCTCTTTTTGTAGAGATGATAGAAAAGAATGAGAAAAAGGAAAACATATGAAAATAGCAATCATTGGGGCAGGTAAATGGGGTCAGGCACTGTACCATGCGTATAGTCAAGACAATGATGTTGTCATTTCATCTCGTAATGTAAAAGAGATAGACAATTTTGTGAGTATGGAAGAAGCATTGGGTTATGAGTATTTGGTACTTGCTATTCCTGCACAGTTTGTACGTGCTTGGATGGAGGAGAACTTTGTTGACAAAGGACAAAACATACTAGTAGCAGCCAAAGGCATAGAAACAAGTACAGGGGCATTTTTAAATGAAGTCTATGGTAACTTTGTAGGTGAAGAGAGGTTAGCATTTATCTCTGGACCTTCTTTTGCTACTGAAGTGCAACAGTCTTTACCTACAGCACTAAAAATATCGTCTACAAATCAAGCATTAGCCCAAACCTATGCTGATGCTTTACCAAAGTTCATCAAAGGGTACGTGAGTAATGATGTGGTAGGTGCAGAGGTGTCTGGTGCATACAAAAATGTGATAGCCATCGCAGGGGGTGTTTGTGAAGGTTTAGGACTGGGCAATAACGCAAGAGCAGCACTCATCTCTAGAGGTCTGGTAGAGATGACACGTTTTGGTGAAGCCTTTGGTGCAAAGAGTGAGACGTTTCTTTCTTTAGGTGGGGCTGGTGATTTGTTTTTGACCGCATCTTCAACCATGTCACGTAACTTTAGAGTAGGGTTGGGACTGGCAAAAGGTCAAAATATGGATGAGATACTCAATGACCTTGGTGAGGTAGCAGAGGGTGTACCTACAGCAAAAGCACTCCATAAAATAGCTACCGATAAAGCACTCTACCTACCCATAGCCCAAGAAGTTTATGCCATGATAGAAGAGGGAAAAGACCCTTTAGAGAGTGTAAAAGATTTACTCTCTTAAGGGGACCTCTAATAATAGGTAATGCTCACAATGGGCTTTGCAAATGTAAGATTGTGCAAAAGATTTATAAGTCCTAGCCATAGCTAAGACGCAGTAAATATTTTGTGCAAGATTGCGTTTACAAAGCCCACCCTTCGGGCAGTTACAGCTTTCGCCTATGCGTTGTTACTCTTTTTTGACTTAGCTAAGGCTAGGTCTACAAAAGAGTGCCTAGCCTAGACAAAAGCTGTAAATGTTGTGAGTATCACCTATTATTAGAGGTCCCCATAATCTGTCATATGTTGCGTTAATATGTCTAAGTTTGGGTCATAGACTTTTGTTTCTACAGAAAATAAACCTAACAGTGTTGAAAACAGATAGTCATGACTATAGTGGTTCTTTGCTTTCATTTTAAGTCTGTCTTTGTCTACGGGATTGTGTTTCCCAAACCACATGAGTGCCCCTACATGTGTTTGACTTTGAGGTGCGATGATGTTAGGTAAACCATGAAGATAGAAGCCGTTTTCCCCAAGTGACTCTCCATGGTCTGCCATGTAAATCATGGTTGTATTGGCACTCTCTTCGTAACGTTTTAGCAATTGTATGGTTTTAGCTAGGAAGTAGTCTGTATAGCGTAAAGCATTGTCATACGCATTGTGAATCTCTTCTGTGGTACATGATTCTAGTTGGTTGGTTTCACATACGGGTGTAAATTTTTTAAATTCTTTTGGGTAACGCTTATAGTAAGCGGGTCCATGGTTTCCCATTTGGTGTAAGACAATAATAATGTCTTTTTTACTTTTTTCAATGACAGCATCCAATCCTATGAGCATTCCTTCATCACGACATTCATCATCACACACTCTGTTGTGAAAATTGGTTTTATAGTACTCAAAAGGTACTCTTGTTGCCACTCCTTTGGAGTCCGAGTTGTTCTCACGCCATAAAACATCTACACCAGCACGTGAAAGTACATCTAAAACTGAATGCGTATGCCAACCTTTTACTGAGTTATATTCATCGCTGTTATACATTGAAAACATACAGGGTACAGAGATGGCTGTAGTTGTACCACATGCATACATTTGTGAGAAGTTTACAACATCTTCTTTTGCAAGAAAAGGATTGGTATTTTTAACATAGCCATTGAGTGAAAAATGATCAGCCCTTGCTGCTTCACCTACTACCATAATGACAATATTTCGTTCTTTTTCTCTATTTTTAGATATATGTGCATCTTCTCCTATGATTTTCATGGGCATCGTTTGGGTCAGTACTTTTTCAAGTATGTAGTCTACACCATTGTAAAGGGTTGCTAGAGGGTTAGTATAAAGACGTAACTCTTTATGCTCTCTAAAAAAAGTAGTATAAAATTTTGAAAAAGTAAAAAGTAGTACAATCAGCACTAGAAGATGCAGCAGTATAAACCTTACACGCCGTATGAATTCACGTTTAAACCCAACATATTCCAAAGGTATTTTGTACATAATGTAAGAGGGAAGTAGTGCTAAAACAAAGAGTGTAATGAAAAACTTGATGCTAAGTAAATCAAATATTTCACTAGAAGTGGTTTGCATGACATTTTCTATCATTGGTTTATCGACAACAATTTGGTAACTGTCCATAAAGTAGTGTACTGTTGCTGAGATAAAGAGCATGAGGGTTAAAAATGGTTTCAATGTCTTTTTAAAAGAAAAGAGAGAAAATACAATGACAAGAAGTATGTAATATACTAAAACTACAGAGATTAAAAAAAAGATATTTTCACGACTTAAAGGAAATACTTGTAATACGTTATGGAAAAATACCGTATTTGTAAAAATAATAATAAATACAGCACATAGTATAATAAAATATATAGGTCTAACCAGTTTCAATCGTATGCCTTGTAATCTAAGTTTATTATCATATCGAAATAGATTAAAGTTATAGATAGAAATAATAGGTGTGTTAGTCTGATTTTGATATGATTACAATTATTAGCTATCTTACTATTAGCTATTTAGCTATTTTTCAAGGAGTTACATTAAGGATGCATTTAAAACGTATAGTATGTATATGGTTTTTACTACATAGTTTGAGCTTTTCAGAAGAGTTGAAATTGGCGACTCACAAAATAGAAATAAGAGGCTATAAACATTTGGAGCTTAGTGCTATACAAGATGCACTTGATGTTAGCACAACCAGTAAAATAAAATTTTGGGCAGATGAGAACCCTGAAATTACAGATAAACTTATACCAACTTTAGAAGCAACACTCAAAAGTTTTTATGACTCTGAAGGGTTTTATGATGCAACATTTAATATTGAGCAAAATAAGACAACTGTAAAAGTAACTATTGTAGAAAATAGACCAGTAATGCTATTTGATATTAATATTTCTAGTGATTTCAATATCTCTACATCCATTTTGACAAAAAAAGATACTATTTTTAGAGCAAAAGACTTCATTGGTAGTAAAACAAATATTGTTAAGTCCCTTTTAAATGAGGGTCATTGTAGTTATGACCTAGATGCTAAAGCTTATGTAGATTTAGATAAACACCGAGCAGATGTAAAATATGTATTGAAAAAAGGTGGTATTTGTACCTTTGGTGACGCAAATATAAAAGGACTAAAAGAGATAGACAAAAAAATAGTTCTCACCCGTGTTAGAGCTAAAAAGGGTGATAAATATAGTCCTAAAAAGTTAAAAGAAACCTACAGTAGCATTTATGGATTAAATAGTTTTGACATGGTTCAAATATCGGTAGAGAGAAAGATTTATAATGTTGTACCTGTTGACATTACACTCAATGAGGTTTATGATGCTTACCATTTTGAGGCAGGAGTAGGGTACGATACCTATATTGGTCCACGTGTGCATACATCACTTGTAAAGAAAAACTTTATGGGTGATGCACAAAAAACGGGCATAAAACTCTCTTGGTCAAAAAAAGAGCAACTGGCAATTGGTGAATATTTTAAACCGGCACTTTTTATTATATTTGACAATTATGGCATAGATTTTGGAACAGAGTTTGGGTACTCGAACTTAGAGTATAGAGGTTTTCAAGAAGAGAAAGGTTTTGGAAAATTTTATGTAGAACATAATGAAGGAAATTTGGCTCTTAGGATTGGTCTGGCATTAGAAAATATAGATATTTCTTTATCAGATAATTTAAAAGACAACGAAGAACTAAAAGAAGCCATAAATGCAGGTACATTTTTACTATTTTACCCCTATGTGGACATTGTCTATGATGCAAGGGATGATAAGTTAAACCCTAAGTATGGTTACTACCTTGCTACCTCTTTTGAATATGGTGTGGACTATAAGCCCGATGCCACTTCATACATAAAAGCATTGGCAGAGGCACGACTTATACATACCTTTGACAAACTTACTTTGTCAGCTGTTGGTAAAGTGGGCGTGGTAGACAAACTTACACATGAGTTACCTGAGTCTAAATTCTTTTTTTCTGGAGGATCTTACTCTAACCGTGCATACGGATATAGAAGCATAGGTGTCATTGACTCACCTACCTCAGATAGCATTTCAGGGGCAGCTAGTATGCTCAACCTTTCTTTAGAAGCCAATTATCCTATAATGGGTGATTTATATGGTGCATTGTTTACCGATAATACTATGCAAAATGAAGAGAGCTATGATTTTTCGGGTGAGGTCATTAGTTCCGTTGGACTTGGTGTACGCTATGTAACGCCTATTGGTCCTTTTAAATTAGATGTCGGTTTTAATGTCAATAAACCATCACAATATGGTATCTCTTTTCAAATAGGGCAATCTTTTTAATGTCTATGAAAAACCTTATACTCTATGGTCCATTTTTATGGTTTCGTCGTATAGTCCTCACTTTGCTTATTATTATACTTTTAGTTGTACTCATACTCTATTTTATAGGAAATTCATCGTTAGTACTTAAAAAGTCTGTAGAAGCTTTTGCTCCTGATTATAACATTACCTATGAGCGTATTTCGGGCAATACATTTAGTGGTTTTACTATTAAAAAACCTCAATATAATGGTCATAATCTTGCATCAAATATACATTTAAAGTGGAACCCTAACAAGCTCTCTTCAGAGATTATAGCAATAGACAAAGTACATGTAAATGATGTAAATGTTTCTGTATTAAAAGCACTCATCCATACGTTTGCTAAAGAAGACAATACCACAGAAAACAATGATGATTCTAACAGTACTTTTGACTATAGGGTTGAAGTAAAAGATATTGATATTTCTTTGGAAAAATTTACAGAATACAATGTTACAGTGAAGCGTGCTAGGTTGGTAAATAAGAACCTTTACTTTAAAGACAATAACTTAAGCCTTGAAGGCTTAGATTTTACACTAGAGACAGATGTGGGAAATGTTACAATAAATGGTGATATGGCAAACAGGGTAGTGAATCTGGAGAATATTATATTAAAAGATATTAATATTTCTAAACTCATGTTACTTACGGCTCTTGAAGACAATACAAGTAAAGAAAATAGTGAAAAAAATTCCACAGAAAGTAATGTGAAAAATGAGCCAAATTCACTCATGCCAAAACAAGTTATGGTAAAGCATTTACATGCAAATATATTAGGCATGGACTATGACCCTTTAGTGGTAAAAAATATAGATTTAAAAGCAAAAGATATACTATTTGAGGTAGAGAGTTCAGTCGTAAAAAAAGCCAATGTAGCACTAGACTCTAACACAAATTTTTCTACACTTTCTTACAATGGAAAACTGCAAAACAATCAACTACTTGGTACCGTTACACTACAACCCAAAAGTGATTTATATACATTCTATGACTTGCCATTACGACATGATGCCATTAAAGAGATTTTGGTTGAACTCAATGCTACACAAGAGCAAATTATAGCAAAAGTACACACTTCTGCAAATGCCTTACTTGACGCAAAAGAAGATGCATTTAATGTAGATGTACATACTTTAGATTCAATAGTACTCTATGGTATTGAGAGTTCTATGCTAGATGTGGAAAGCTATGCCAAGATAACCACACCCTATGCTAAAAATATAGATATAACCAATAAACTAAAAATGGATAATAATCTTAGCTATACAGGTACAATAAAAGCAAAAGAGATGATAGGCTTTGATAGTAAGTTTTCTAGTTTGTTGAACGATTTGGTTTTAGACTACAATGGCACAACCACTGGCATCTACACGACTATTGATTCAGATGCTTTGCAAGGTGTGTTTAATACTACAGACTTTACAAAAGCAGACTTGGAGCTAGAGACCAAAGAGGCTTTACTACTAAGTAAACTTGTTACATTACCTGAAGAGCTAAATAAGACTCTCCTCAATCTAAATGTGAATATGCCACTTACTTTAAATGATTTTTCTAAGATCAATGCAGATGTTGTGGCTACTTCAAATCTAGTTAATATAAATGCCAATGTAGCGTACTCAAATAAACTTGATGTCAATGCAACAGTAGAAATACCTCAAGACTCTCTAGTTAAAACCTATAGCAAAGAAGTAAAATGGGAGACACTTACACCCCTAAGGAGTCATATTACTCTAGAAGATAATAGCTTAAATCTTAGTTTAAATAGTGAAACATTACACACCATATTAAACTATGATTTAAACAGTAGTCAGATGAATGGAAACTTAAATATAAGCAAACTTAACACCAAGGTTTCTGGGCTAGTGAACAAAAAACTAGAAATTGAAACGTACATAGATGATCTTTCAACTTTAGGAGATGATGTTGCTACTATCTACCCAATAGAGGACTTTCCAGCACTTGAAGGAAAACTAAAAAGCAGTATAATACTAAAAAATATGAGTACTATAGAACTTGCACTGAGCTCTTCAAAAGTGAATTATATTGTTGATGAGAAAACCACACATACCCTAGAAGACTTTAGTATTATAGGGAGTATGAAAGGTTCAGATATTATCTTAAACTCTTATAGGTTAAAGTACAAAGAGTATGAGCTGTTTTCCAACAAAGCCTCTAATGTTACTTTAGGAGAAAACATTAAAGTAAAAGACTTTTGGATCAATGATCAACTCAAAGTGACTGGTACATATAACAAGCCAAGTAAAAATGGTCAGTTTTTTTTAAAAGGCAAAAATTTACATATTAAAGATAAGGTAGTAAATATCTATACAGATGTCAATATAGAAGCAAAACTAGATGGAAACAATACAACACTGAAGGGAAAAGTAACTTTACTAAAAGGAACCATAAAACCAGAGGTTACTGGACGAAGTTTTGCTTCTGATGAAGATATTATTATACTTCAACATATGGCAGAGAATAAGCAGAGTCCATTTATGAAAAATCTATCGGTCATGCTTCAAGTCGAGACAAAGAAGTCACTAAAGGTTAAACAAAATGAACTAAATATTGAGGTTAAACCAGATATAACGATTAGCAAAGACCGAGAGAGTGATATAGTTTTTTTAGGTTCAGTCGCACTTAAAAAAGGGGTGTATGTTTTTCAGAAAAAAAGATTTAAAATTAATGATAGCTTTGTCTATTTTACTGGAAGTTTAAATAAACCATTGCTTGACATAAAAACAAAATATAAATCACTCAATCACCTTATTACCATAGCCGTTACGGGTACACCAAACGAACCAAACATTAATTTTTCTGCAAATCCTACACTTACAAGAGAACAGATTTTGTCTATCATACTTTTTGACACCGAAGCAGGAGGGGAGACTCACACAGGTGATGAAATGATGAAAATGATGGGAGGAGCTATGGCAAAAGCTGCACTCTCAGACGTAGGAGTAGATGTAGACCATTTGGTTTTTGGTGAAGGCAACAGTGTAGAAGTTGGAAAAAAACTAACCAACAAAACAACTCTCATTTACATTAACGGTGAAATACCAAAAGTAAAACTCAAATACCAACATGGAAAACACACAGAGAGTGTCATAGGCGTGAGTGAAGAGTCACAATCTTATGATATAATTTATAAGAGAGATTTTCATTAACTAATAAGGATGGAATATGAAAGATAAAATTGAAGAAATAATTGTCAAAGTAGAAAATTCTACAAATATATCTACAGAGAATAAACCACTTATTTTAAAAAAGATAGATGAATGGGCAGAAGAAGAGAATGCTATTTCTGATGTCACTATATATTTTGAAAACTGGTGGATGGAGATGGAACCTATATTTGCTGAACTCGGATGGGTCTAGTTTTTGCATCTGTTTACACAATATATTTATGAAAAGAAATGGACAAAAACTTTAGAAAAAGATGCACTACGCATCATAGAAGAAGAGATGCCCGAAGCTGATGCTAAGGGAACACTGCATTATATTATGAGTGAAGTGAGCAAAGGTAAAACCATTACTTTAGGTGAGTGCCGTTTTAAGCTTTAAAATTTTTTCACTATTTAATTAGTTCTTGTTCCCACTGAGGTACGGGCGGGAAAGAGGAAAGTCTTCCTCTAATCTACAACAAACCCAAAAGTGCTACAAGTAAAACAGGTGGCGTAATGACTAAACCTACTTTCATGTATTCTATCCAGCCTATTTTTACACCTTTTTGTGCAAGTACATGGAGCCATAAGAGCGTTGCGAGTGAACCAATTGGAGTCATTTTAGGTCCTAAGTTTGAACCTAATATATTTGCATAAACTAAGGCTTCATTGCCTACGTATCCTACTTGGTCTATGGCAATATCCATCACCATAATGGTAGGCATATTGTTCATAATAGAGCTTAGCCCTGCTGCTAGAAACCCTGTTCCTATGATGGCTGTGGCATCACCTTGCTCTTGTAATAGAACTATCCATGAAGCTACAGTGTCTGTAAGACCTGCATTTTTAAGACCATAGACCACAACGTAAAGTCCTATAGAAAACCAAACCACTTGCCAAGGAGCAGACTTAATAGTAGCCATAGGTGAAGTAGCTTTAAAATGATTGGCAATAGCTAAAAATATGAGTGCACCACCCAAAGCAAAAAGAGAGATAGGTAAATTAAAATAGTCTCCTATAAAATACCCTATCATAAGTAGTCCTAAAAACCACCAACTAAGTCTAAACATAGTTTGGTTTTTGATGACAGACTCTGGTGTAGGTAGGTTTTCTATGTCAATCTGTTTAGGAATATCTTTTCTAAAGTAGAGCCAAAGTACTACTAAAGAAGCGATTACGGCAAGAAGATTGGGTAAGAACATGTTCTTAGCATACTCCCAGAAACCTATATCAAAATACCCAGCAGTCACAATATTTGTCAGATTAGAGATGACCAAAGGGTTAGATGCTGAGTCGCCTATGAAACCACCTGCCATTAAAAAGGCAAAAACGGCGAGAGGTTTCATGTCTAAATGTTTCATTTTGGCTAAAAGAATAGGGGTTAAAATAAGTGCAGCACCATCGTTGGCAAAAAGTGCAGCAACAAACGCACCTAAAAGTAAGATGTAAAGAAACATGAGGTTTCCATTGCCTTTACTTAATTTTACCATTTTAAGTGCTGCCCATTCAAAGAAGCCTATCTCATCAAGTACCATAGAGAGTAAAATAATTCCTATAAAAGCCAAAGTAGCATCCCAAACAATGTCAGTAACGGTTAACACATCATCAAAATTCACCACACCAAGCAAGAGAGCCACAGCAGCACCTACAATGGCTGTTGTACCTATTTGAAGGTCTCTAGGTTGCCAAATAATAAAAATGAGAGTAACAATAAAAAGAGAAGATGCCAGTAACATTAGTTGTTGATAACTTTCGATTTAGCCAGTGCAGCTTCTATCTCTTCTTTACTCACGTTTCCGTCAAGTTTAAGTGCTACGTCACCATCTGTACCTGAGACTTCCATATTTGTTATTTTTGCTTTAGTGTTGTCACTCATGCATTCACACTGTCCTGTGGCACAGTTTTCAACCATTTTAATGATATTCTGTTTTTCCACTGTTCCAGTAAAAGATATTTTGACACCTTCATTTGTTTTAAATACATCTTTTTTCATTTTAACTCCTCAATAATTTTAGGTAATAATATTTTTTCTATACTCTCATAGGTTTCTACAAATGCCTCATACGCTTTACCATCAGGATCTTCAAAAGCAATATGTACAGTTTTAACAGGTTTTGGAAACACAGGACAGGTCTCTTTTGCATGGTCACAGACTGTAACCACGAGGTCATAGACATTATGTATGACCGTTTCTAATGTTTTAGAATGGTACGCATCGTGCCAAATAGCCTTGTCTAGGAGTATTTTTTTTGCATTAGGGTTTACACTACCTGAAGCTTTTACACCTGAACTATCAGCCTCAATGCCATCAAGTTTTGCATTAATAAGTGCTTCAGCAATGATGCTTCTACATGAGTTACCGGTACAAAGAATGAGAACTTTTTTTTGAGTCATATTGTTTTCTTTCAATAGAATATTTTTAAGATTGTAGCGTAAAGTTATTGATAAGTTAAAATGCTTAATGTTACCAAAATGTTATAAATTATGAGGAGGAGGATAGGTGAGTAAAACACTCCAAAAGTCTTGGAGTGTTGAAATGATATCTAAAGACTTGCGTGCAGTCTTCCGCAGTTAGCAACAACATCTTCCTTATTCATTTTTTGAGATGCAGGATTTTTGTCTGTATGTGCTCTCTTGATAGACGCGATACAACGATTTTTTAAATCTTCTTGCGAATTATCTACTACATCAAAAAGACAAAATGTTGGTACTTTTTTTGCTACAAGTGTTCCACAATTGTCAATAATATTTATTTTATGTGCATGTACAAAAAATGGTGATGTATTAGCATCTTCAACTGATGCTTTAGCCATTTTAATAGACAACTTACAGTTTTCTACATTGTTTACATCTTTTTTCATTAAGTTGTTTACAAAAAAGTTTTTGTCATACGGTATTTTAGAGGCAATACTTCCACAGTGACTAACTACTTCATCTTTATAAAATGCGAAAGTATCTTGAGATATTTTATCTGCTTTCATGGTTGATTGATATGTTTTTGCTTTGCTGATATATGTTTTACACATATCAATATTTGAAATTGTTTCTGCTTGTGCAGTGTTGATGCTTAAAAGTAATAATGAGCTTATTAATAGGTTTTTCATTTTATTTCCTTATGTTTTTAATTTGTATAACTTATGAAAGTATACAAGCTAAAGCCTTAATCTTTTATTAAAGTTATAATATAAATAATTTTAAATTATAACTATGGAGTTTAGACTCCGTCATTTAATACTAGTTTTGTATAATCCCAAAATATGTATTTGATAGATAACCTAACACAGGAGATATAAAATGAAATTTTACGCCCCATGGGAGAAAGCCTTTAAAAAGCTTTCCACACCTTTTGAACACTTTCTTCATGCACAAACCACAACAGGTTTTGTGCTTATGTTTATGACAATATTGGCACTTATACTTGCCAATTCACCTTTAGCTGAGACGTATGCACACTTTTTTCATACAAAAATAGATTTTAACGTAGGCACATGGGAACTTTCTCATAGCATTCATCATTGGATCAATGACGGCTTGATGGCTATATTCTTCTTTATTATAGGACTTGAAATAAAAAGAGAGGTGATGGTAGGAGAACTTTCAAACCTTAAAGTCGCTATTTTACCCATACTCGCAGCTATAGGTGGTATGGTATTTCCTGCACTTATCTATATATATATCAATGCAGGTACAGATAGTGCTGTTGGTTGGGGTATACCTATGGCAACGGACATTGCTTTTGCCATTTCAGCTTTAGTTCTATTAGGTAAGCGTGTACCTCCTGCGTTAGTAACATTCTTAGTTGCCCTTGCTATTGTAGATGACCTTGGTGCTGTTTTAGTCATAGCACTTTTTTACACAGAGCAAATACATACATTACCTCTCATGTTAGCAGGGGCAATGTTTCTCATCATGTTAGTGTTTAACCGTTTTGGTATTCATATGATTTTGCCTTACTTTATAGTAGGACTTCTTATGTGGTTCTTTATGTTGGAGTCTGGTGTACATGCTACCATAGCAGGTGTCATCGCTGCACTTGCCATACCTTCTAAGCCTAAGCGTGCACCAGGAAGCTTTAGAGCAGATGCAAAAGAGCTACTCGATGAATATGACAGCTACCCTATAGATGAAAAAGATGGCATGAATGAGAGACAAAAAGCTATCCTTATAAAGCTTGAAGATAACATCAATGATATTGGTACACCTGCTGCAAGATTGGAAAATGACTTACATCTACCTGTAGCACTCATAGTTATACCACTTTTTGCACTGGCAAATGCAGGTATAGCTATAGACTTTAGCTCTATTGGTACAACCATTATGACACCTGTTTCTATGGGGATCATTGCAGGGCTTATCCTTGGAAAAGTGTTAGGTATATTTGGGGTTGCTTGGCTGGCTATTAAACTTAAAATGGCATCACTTCCAAAAGGAAGTAGTATGAGCCAAATTTTTGGTGTGGCATTCTTAGGTGGTATTGGATTTACCATGTCTATCTTTGTAGCAGATTTAGCATTTATGGGGAATGCTGAGCTTATATTTCAAGCTAAAGTAGGGATACTCGCGGCATCACTCTTTGCAGGACTTTTTGGTTATGCATGGCTCAGATTTGTGGCTAAATCAAAATAAAATATAAGGATTAGTATGACAATGTATGGCATAAAAACCTGCTCAACTGTAGGTAAGGCAAGAAAATTCATGAAAGACAATGGTATAGACTTTGAGTTTGTAGACTATAAGGTAGAGTCTGTAGGTGAAGACAAAATACGACAATGGCTTAAGCAAGTAGATATCAATATACTTTTTAACAACAAAGGTAAAAAATACCGTGACTTAAAACTCAAAGAACTTAACCTTGATGATGAAGGAAAAATAGTATGGATGGCAAAAGAGAACTATCTATTAAAGCGTCCTGTCATAGAGTATGGAGATGGAAAAGTGCATGTAACTTATAATGAAGACGACTACAAAGCGTTGTTTCTATAGAAAACATTCATACACTCATGAAACAAAACACAGCACTTAACATACTCAAATCAGGCAAAAATGTATTTATTACGGGTTCAGCAGGTACGGGCAAGACGTATCTTTTAAACCTCTATACGCAGTACTTAAAAGAGCGTAGAGTCTACCCGACCATTGTTGCACCTACAGGCATTGCTGCTTCACATCTTGGTGGGCAGACCATACACTCTTTTTTTTCACTAGGCATACGTGATAGTATAGATGAAGGGTATGTAGATTTTTTACTAGATAAAAAGTACTTAAAGACGCGTTTTTCTAAATTGAAACTGCTTATTATTGACGAAGTCTCTATGATTTCTCCAGAGATATTTTCATCTATGGACTTAATTTTACGTGGCTTTAAAGGCACAGATGCACCTTTTGGTGGAGTGCAAGTAGTTATATCTGGGGACTTTTTTCAGTTACCACCCGTGAGTAAAGTACCCAAAGACAAACGTTTTGCATGGCAGTCTCCCTCATGGAGGGCGTTGGAACTACAGACTTGTTACTTGCAAGAGAAATTTAGACAAGATGATGACAAGCTCATAAGCATACTTGATGACATACGCTCAGGTACCATAAGTGCAACTTCTGAAGCATTGTTAGCTAGTAGACATGAAAAAGAACTTAGTAGTACTACACCTACCAAACTCTACACTCACAATGTAGACGTAGACCGCATCAACGTAGAAGAGTTAAACAAACTTAGTGGTGAAGCCAAGCACTTTGTATGTGACCATAAAGGAAGTGAGAAGAACATAGAGAAGATATTTAAGTCTTCTTTGGTTTTAGAAACGTTGGTACTTAAAAAAGGTGCGGTGGTTATTTTTATAAAAAACAATAGTGAAGAGGGCTATGTTAATGGTACAACAGGTACAGTAGAAAGCTTTTCTCCCATAGATAAAATGCCTATAGTAAGAACAACCCAAGGCAAAAAGATAAAGCTAGACCTAGAAGAGTGGAGTTTAGAGAATGACAGTGGCAAGGTGACAGCCACCGTCTCACAAGTACCTTTACGGCTAGCATGGGCCATTACCATACATAAGTCACAAGGTATGACACTAGACGCTGCAGAGATAGACCTAAGCAAGACCTTTGAGACAGGGCAGGGCTACGTAGCACTCTCACGCATACGAAATATAGAAGGCTTAAGGCTCATGGGGCTAAACCCTATGGCATTACGTGTTGACCCACTCATACTTCATGTAGATGAACGCATCAAGGGTGCATCTAAAAAGGCAAGTGAGGCTATAGGGTCTGTGTCTAAAGAGCGTTTAGATGAGGTATTTGAAAGTCACATCTCTAGCCTTGGTGGTATAGTAAGCAAAGAGAAGATAGAAGAGGAGAGACAAAACATAAAAGAGGGCAAACCTTCACACTCAGCCTATGTGACTCCCACACATATTAAGACCAAAAACCTCATAGAAAAGTCCGATACACTAGTAAAACTAGCCACCAACAGAGGGCTAGGTAAAAGCACTATAGTCCAACACCTAGCGAAGATAAAAGAAGAAGAGAAAGAACTAGATATTAATAAATATAAACCTAAAGAAGAGCTCTTCTTAAAGGTTGATGATGCCGTGTTAAAACTTAAAGCAAAAAATATAAAAGAAAATTTTTCCGATGATGGAAGAGTGCGTTTAAAACCCGTATTTGAGGCTTTGGGTGCTAAAGTAAGTTATGATGATATTCGGCTTTGTATGTTGTTTGTAGAATAAACTTTCCAAGTAATCTACTATTTTTTCTTTTACATCTAACATTCGTTACAGTAGTGATGTATAAATGTATTATATCATAAGTTTATCTATGAGTGTAAATTTACCATCAGACTTTTTAGCTATTAATATTCTGATAAAAGTGCAATAGTTGGAGTTGTTACACGAGTAAAATGTTTAAGCTTTCAGTAGTTCTCTTAGCTTGTTCCTGTCTAATGACATATTTGTTCCGTTGATAGTATCTATCTTATATTTAACGTTTTTTGAACTAATGTTATTTAAAATATTTTCAAAATGATTTTCTGTTTTATCAAAGAGTCTTTTATATCTGTAAACATAATGAGTATGTTTATTTGATTTAGCTAAACAAAGTTTCAATTTAGGCATTAAATAAGTTTCAGTAGTTACTTTTAAAAGTTGGTGATATAATTTTTTTGACATCTTCCGATAATGTATTTTAGTGTGTTTTGGATTTAATGCAAATGGAAATATATCTAAGGTAATAAAGCCATTTTTGTGAAAATATTCAAACATTATATTTTTTTGTTCTTGTACAAGTTTAGGTTTTTTAATAGTTTGACCATCTTCGAGAAAAGCTTCTAAATCTTTAAAGTAAAAGAATACACTTGTTGGTGTATTTGGATTGTAAATATATTTTTGAATATCACCAAATAGTGGTGATTCAGAAATCATTATGATTTTTAATTTATCAATTTTGTTGAATTGTTCATTCCAAAGTTTTTCTGTTACCTCAAAAGCATTTTTGAGGTAACTTTCATCTTCTTCAAAATGATGTAATATATTTTGTTCTTGATAAATTTCTCTTAATGAATTTGAGATTGCTTGCCATTGTATATTTTTCATTTCTACCTAAAGTAATTTTTTAATGCTTATACTGTACACAACGGTTGACTTGAACTGTAAATTTTCGCTAGAAAATTTATTGGTTCCAAGGTTTTGTTAGCATTTAAGTACAGTTGATTTTGTAATCTAAGAAAAGACTTTCAATTGGTATGTGTAATTGCTTGTGTAAACTTCG
>JAYEFI010000044.1:0-4959 GCA_034658615.1 Campylobacterota bacterium | reverse complement strand
ATAGCCTATTTGGTGGACAGCTATAGAGGAGAAACCAAAGAGTATGACTTTTTAAATTATGCAGTGTTTGTGAGTTTCTTCCCACAGCTTATTGCTGGGCCTATTGTGCATCACTCTGAGATGATGCCCCAGTTTGCAAAACTTAAAAACAAAGTAGCCAATTATCATAACATTGCATTGGGACTATTTATATTTTCTATGGGCTTGTTTAAAAAAGTGGTCATTGCCGATACCTTTGCAGTATGGGCCACAAAAGGCTTTGATGTAGCCCCAACACTCAACATGCTTGAAGCATGGTTTACCTCACTCTCATACACTTTTCAGCTCTATTTTGATTTCTCTGGTTATGCCGATATGGCTATAGGCTTGGCACTATTATTTAACATAAAAATACCTATAAACTTTTATTCACCCTATAAAGCAACGAGTATTCAAGACTTTTGGAGAAGATGGCATATGACATTGAGCCGTTTTTTGAAAGACTATGTTTATATCCCGCTTGGAGGTAACAGAAAAGGTGAAGTGCGTACCTATAGCAACCTTTTTGCTACCTTTGTACTTGGGGGCATCTGGCATGGAGCAGGGTGGACTTTTGTTTTTTGGGGTGTATTGCATGGAGGTGCTTTAGTCGTACATCGTGCATGGCAAAAACTTGGGTTTAAAATGCATAGTGTATTGGCATGGTTTATTACGTTTAATTTTATCAATATCTCTTGGGTGTTTTTTAGGGCAATCAATTTTGAGTCTGCTATAAAAGTACTTAAAGGCATGTTCACGGGTGAATTTGTACTGCCTTCTAGTGTTGGTATGGACTTACAAATGGGTATGTCATGGAGTAAACTTTATGTGACTGATACATATCTTTATCTGTGGATGATAGTGGCTTTTCTTGTGGTACTTGTTTTACCAAACTCTATGCAGTGGATGAAGAAATTTAAGTTAAATTTCTTCTATCTTATTTTAACAGTTCTCTTTTTTATGTCACTCTTTTTGCTGCATAGAAAAAGTGAATTTATCTATTTTAATTTTTAATAAGGGGTGGTCATGTTAAGTGGAAAAAATTATTTACAAATACTTTTTATTGTTTTAGGTCTTATAGTATTGAGTACATTCTCATATGCGTACTATTATGCAAAAAGCAATGCAAAGTCATACCCTTTGCCTCTAATGAACCGTATTTCATTTGATGCCAAACTCAAGTTTATACGTGAAAACATTGACACCAATGAGGTAGATACACTCATTGTAGGTTCTTCTTTAGCACTCAATAATGTGCAAGGTATAGTCATAGAGGATGAATCTAAGGTTGTAAAAGATGTTTTAAATCTCTCTATGTGGTCCATTGGAGCACTACAAGTAGAGCAATTGTTAGAACTTTCTGATGCGTTTCCTAACCTAAAGCGTATAGTCTATTCGGGGCAGTTTTCTGATTTTGGTAATAAGTTGGTGTTTAAAAATTATGACTCAGATGTATTGCAAGACTATATGGCAAGTAAGCTAAATCCCATAGCACACTCAACACTTTTACTTGATGCGTGTAAAGATATAGCATTTTGTAAAAAAAGAGAAAAAGAGTGGAAAAACCCAAAGTATCATACACATAAAAA
Organism: Campylobacterota bacterium; assembly: GCA_034658615.1. Taxonomy (GTDB): domain Bacteria; phylum Campylobacterota; class Campylobacteria; order Campylobacterales; family Sulfurovaceae; genus Sulfurovum. The sequence goes on along the minus strand of JAYEFI010000044.1, from coordinate 3,352 downwards.
TTTTCATTTTCTAAATTTTGACCACACGGGTAGTGCACCAATAGTGATACGCGGGAAAGACCGTATACAAAGAAGATGGGAAAGCCCTCATGCACCAGTACAAATAGCAGAAGCGTTTGAAGCACTTCGTCGTATTGCAAAAAAAGCAAAGAGTGATGGTATACAGTTTTATTTTATACAGCAGCCATATAGACAGCCTCTTATAGATAAAAATAAGGGAGTGAAGCATGTCATGCAAAAATTTGCAACAGGAGTGAAAGAACTTGTCAATAATGAGGGGGGATATTTTCTTTCTTTACACTACCTCTTAAAGTTAGATGACACACATTTTGCTGACCGTTCTCACCTCAATGCAAACGGTAGTCAAAAAGGCTCAAAAGAGATAGCAAAGTTTATAGACAAGCATGAAGGTGTCAAGTGAGAAACCTTTTCATCCCTATTACAAAAAAGACCTTTGTACTAAGTTTTTTATTTTTCTTTACACTTTTTGAAATTTTTCTATATAGTTACATGATGGACTTTAGGGTTGAAGAGAGTACACTTCTAGCCAAAATACTTTTTTTTAGTTTGTTTATTTTGGAGTATATACTTATTTCATTTGTGGTGTATGGCTTTTTTAAATTTAGATTTCTAATCTATGTTTTACTTATTGTTTATATAGCAATACATATTTCACAACTTGTAACGTACCAAATATCTTCAGAATTTCTCTCCATGTTGGCGTTAGATAATGTGGAATTTATAGGGTTTTTATTTACCGTAGAAAATGTATGGATTATAATGAGAACCCTGTTTCTATTACTTGTTGTGTCGTATATATTTGCTAAAGTGGTAGATGCAAAAGAGTTTATCTCTTCAAAATTATGGCTTGTAAGTTTACTCTTTTTAGGTTTTGGTTTTTTTGCCTTAGCGTATGCACCTAAGTCTATAGTTGAACAACGTGATCTACTACTCAAACATAACTATTTTGACCATACCTCACCCATAAAAGCACTTGTAGATATTTTTAAAACAGAGGAGAAAGTAAAACTTCAATTCACCATAAAAGAGGTGAAAAGACTCAATGCCTTGGGTTATCATTTTAATCCACTTAATCAATACCATCTTATGAAAGATGAAATGTATAAGGGAAAGTTTAAAAGTAGTATTGAAAAACCCAATGTTATAGTGATATTTACCGAAGGGCTTTCTGCTAGGACAAGTTCGGTCTATAGTGAAAAGTATGGGTTACTCACCCCTAACTTGAAGCGTTTTTCACAAGATGTTTCTACCCTGAGGGTAGATAACTTTTATAACCATACTGCCGCAACCTATAGGGGCCTGTATGGGCAACTATGTTCACTGTTCCCATATATGGGTGGGGGTAACTTTTGGTTTGACAATGACACGCTTAATTTACATAAAAATAGCCACAAATGTCTACCTCACATACTTAAAAACAATGGCTACGAGACGGTCTATTTAAACATGCACTACAAAGATGAATCTGCCAATGATGACATGGTATCTCACTTTGGGTTTGACACAATACATTCTGGTGAGTACCTTTCAAATAAGTATTTGGGTGGGGTCAATAAGATTAAAAATGCCTATATGAGTGACCATCAATCGTATGAGAGTTTAACAAAGTATTTGCAAGAGAAGGAGGGTGATGACCAGAAGCCTTTTTTGTTGACAACTTACACCATTGAGACCCATGCTTTTTTAGACATTGGTTTAGATGGTGTGCCATATAAAGATGGGAAAAATAATGTGTTAAATACTATCTACAACATGGACCATGCTTTTGGAAAGTTTTGGGATTACTTTAAAGCATCGAAGTTTGCAAAAAATACTATTATTCTTTTTACCAGTGACCATGCACACTACAATGGTAAAGAGTATATTAATGTCATGAAAGAGTATAAAGAAGAGCAGTATTATGGTATTTTTGTAGATAGGGTGCCTTTACTTGTTTATGCACCTCATGTAGCATTGCCACAAACATTTAATGCTAAGCATGCTACCTCCATAGACATTGCACCAACATTGTTGCATTTAATGAATGCAAAGCAAGAGAAAAATGCATTTATTGGGCACTCTATTTTTGAAAACAATAGAGCAGATTTTGGTATATCAAAATTTGGCAGTACGTACTATATGATTAAAGAGAATAATCTCATTTATAAAAGTCAAAATGTATTGCCTGAGTATAAAGATGATTTTGCACTCATACATAGGTTTATTACCCATACGCATGAGCTAGAGAAGCAAAATAGGCTTTACAAGAACTAATCTTAAATCGGGTTTTGTGTGATATAGCTTTCAAACCCTGTAAAAGAACCAGAAAGAGATGCCTTTCCACCCTGTTCTTCAAGTTCGTACTGTACAGCTACAAGGGTCAGTTCCCAGTCTGAAGGTGTGAGACCAAAGTCTTGACCTGCTACTTCTACTGGTGGGTTTGTTTTGAGTTCTTGCAGTACGGCTAGTAGGTTTTGATGGGCTATGTTGACTCTGTAAAACTCGTCCCACTCTTCTGTATTTTCAGGATTTCCATTTGAAATGACTTGAATAGGAAGGGACTTAGGTGAGATAGTAGACCACCATGAGTCTTTACCTGTAACTGTTGCTACATGGATGATATTGGTTGTAGGGTCAAAACGAATACCAGATTTTTCTTTTTTCCATGCTACTCCTGCCGCGTAGACACCTATGACATAATTTAAATGTTTTTTAATCTTTGGGTTATAGAGAAAAATATTGAACGAAATACTCGCACCAATGTTTTCGTCATAATTATGGTAGGCTTGTGCGTTGAAGTGTGCTTGGGTGACCAAGTTCCCTGTACCATCATTTTTCCACGGCTGTATATGATTGTTTGGGTGTATCTGATAGTTAAAAGTACTTTGTATCCCTGCATAGATGAGTGACTGTTCTGGTGCATCATAGAGGTTTAGTGTGGCTCCTACGGAGAGTTGATTGTTCACACATTTTGACTGAACCAATGAACCAGATGCATCAACTTGAGATAGACCCGTACCTACTGTAATATTTTGTTGGCCAGTACGTGCATCAAGCCCTGTAAGTTGTGAGTGGTCTGGAAAGTGCGTAGCATTTGTCCCATTGATGTATTGACTCACGGGATTTATGTACCTTGTGTCCCAGTAAGGTTTTAAAGTATTGGTAGGGTAAGAATAGAGATTTTGTATGGCCTTAAATATATTTTGACTGGCTTCTGTTTGTGTTGAAAAATGGACATATTTAGGTGTCTGATTGAAAGCACAGTTTGCTGAAAGGAGTACTTGTTTATTGTTTTCATCTGCTTGGTAGACAACAGTAAAAGGTTTTTCCCCACGAGGGTCTTCATCTTCTG
>JAYEFI010000043.1:0-4997 GCA_034658615.1 Campylobacterota bacterium | reverse complement strand
TGTCCTATGATGGCTGGTTCTCCGTTGAAGGAGACTTTTACCGTGACGTTGGCTAAAGCGTCTTTACCTTCGCTTACAGATTTGACTCTATAATCATCCAATCTTCCCTCATGGGCTGTAATACGGTCTATAGTTTTAAATATTGCATCAATAGTACCTTCACCTATACTTGCATCAATAATCTCATTGTCGTCTTTTTTAATACTAACTGCAGCCGATGGCACACCGTTGGAACAGTCCATTAATTGTAAGGAGATTAACTCATAGACTTGTGTGGCTTTAGTCATTTCATTGGTGACTAAGGCTCTTAAGTCATCATCGTAAATATCTTTTTTTCTATCTGCTAAAATTTTAAAGCGTTCAAATGAAGTATTTAAGGCATCATCATCTAAGGTAAAGCCTAATTTACTCAACTTGTCTTTAAAGGCCGCACGTCCAGAGTGCTTCCCTAAAACCAAAGTATCGTCCATGTCTAAACCAATGTCAGCAGGGCTTATGATTTCGTAGGTTTCTTTATTTTTCAACATACCATCTTGATGTATGCCTGATTCATGGGCAAATGCATTTTTACCTACTATGGCTTTGTTAGGTTGTGGTTCTATGCCTGTGATGTTTGCTATTAATCTACTAGATGGATATATCTCTTTGGTGTTAATGTTGGTGGTATAGTTCGCAAATACATCCGAACGTGTTTTTAATGCCATGACTATCTCTTCAAGTGCAGCATTTCCTGCACGTTCACCCAATCCATTGATAGTACACTCTACCTGTCTTGCACCGTTGATGACGGCTTCTAAGGAGTTGGCAACCCCTAAACCTAAGTCATTGTGGTTATGTACCGATATGATAGCCCTGTTACCTACATATTCGCTCATCTCTTTTACCATTGCACCTATCTCAAAAGGAAGTCTAAACCCTACAGTGTCTGGTAAGTTGATGGTACTAGCACCTGCGTCTATGACAGCGTCACTTATCTCTTTCATAAATCCTATGTCTGAACGCCCTGCATCTTCACATGAGAACTCAATATCATTTACAAAGGTACGCGCATACTCTACTGCACGTACAGCTCTTTTTATGACTTCTTCTGGTGTCATCTTTAGCTTGTATTCCATGTGTATGCTTGAAGTGGCTATGAAAGTATGTATACGTTTCATTTTTGCCTTGGCTATGGCTTCTCCAGCCGCCTTAACATCTGAGTCTATGGCACGTGCCAAAGAACATACGGTTGAGTTAGTCACACGCTGTGCTATTTTCTCTATGGCATCAAAGTCTCCCGGACTTGCTGCTGCAAACCCTGCCTCTATGATGTCTACACCCAAACGCTCTAATTGTGCAGCAATTTGGATTTTTTCTTCAGTATTCATAGAAGCACCAGGGCTTTGTTCACCGTCTCTTAATGTTGTGTCAAATATTTTGATTGTTTCTGTACTCATTTTATTACCTTAAAATGTAAAAAGCGTTATACGCTATAAATTATCTAATTTTACCTAAAATGCGATTAGGGCTATAGAAAAGTGTGCTAAATATATAAAAAGTGGATAGTTTAAACTATTAGAGGGTATTTTGCAGCAGTAGAGGAGCACTATCTTTAGTGAAAATAGTGTGTGTGAAAATGATTGTTTTCATTGTTTTCTCCTGTATATTTTTATTAGTATAGCAAAAAGAGTAGAGAAAGGCAACTACTCTTTTTTTTACTCTTTTTCTTGCTCTTTATCTTCTGCCTCTTTTTTGGCTTTTTGTTCTTTAGCAAATGCTTCTGCCTTGGCTATTTTATCGCCATGGGCAAGTCGGCTTTCTAAGCCATTTTCATCTTCATACTCTTTTATAATTGAACGTACCTTTTTACCTTCTATTACTTCTACATCGAGTAATACAGCTGTCATGTTTTCAATGGCTTGGTTGTATTCACCTAGTGTTTTCTTGACAAATGCATAACGCTCATTGAGTGTACTTTTTATAAAGTTATCCATCTCTTCAGACATTTTATCGCTGTAGTCAGTACTAACGGCTCCACCACCTAAGAAAGAATTAGATGAACGAGAAAGTACCATGAGTCCAGCCACATCGGTCATACCATAGACCGAAATCATATCTTTAAGTATGGCTGTTGCACGGTCAAGGTCATTTCCTGCACCTGTACTTATCTCACCTAAGAAAACCTCTTCTGCGGCACGACCACCAAGAAGTACATCTATTTCTGCCATAAGTTCATGTTTTTGCTTTAAAAATCTGTCTTCATCGTCTGGTAGGTGTAGGGTATAGCCTAAAGCACCCAGTCCTCTAGGGATGATGGAAACTTTGGTAACACGCGTTGCACCCTTAGTGAGCTCTGCCATAAGAGCATGCCCACTTTCATGGTAGGCTACAATGCGTTTTTCAACTTCAGATATTTTACGATTTTTCTTTTCTAGCCCAACAAATGAACGTTCTATAGACTCTAAAAGGTCTGACTGTTCTATCTCTTTTTTGTTACTTCGTCCTGCAAGTAAGGCTGCTTCGTTGATGATGTTTGCAAGGTCAGCACCTGCTAGTCCAGCTGTTTGTTTTGCCACAACAGAGAGGTCAACACTTTTAGAGAGTTTCACCCCTTTTGAATGGACTTTAAGTATAGCAAAACGTCCATCGAAGTCGGGCTTGTCTACAAGTACTTGTCTGTCGAAACGCCCTGCACGAAGTAGTGCTGCATCGAGTGTTTCAGGTCTGTTGGTAGCTGCGAGTACAATGACTGGTGTGTTTGTACCAAACCCATCCATCTCTGCTAGAAGTTGGTTGAGTGTTTGTTCTCTTTCATCATTTCCACCCATTTGACCACCACTCGCACGCGACTTACCAATGGCGTCTATTTCATCTATAAATATAATGGAAGGGGCTTCTTTTTTAGCTTGTGCAAATAGGTCACGTACACGGCTTGCACCAACGCCCACAAACATTTCTATAAATCCTGAACCAGATACAGAGAAAAAGGGTACAGAAGCTTCTCCAGCTACTGCTTTGGCAAGAAGTGTTTTACCCGTACCTGGAGGTCCTACAAGAAGTAGCCCTTTTGGTATTTTTGCTCCTAGTTCCATATAGCGTTCTGGAAATTTAAGGAAATCTACTATTTCTTTGACTTCATCTTTAGCTTCTTCGACACCTTGCACATCTGCAAATTTTGTTTCAGGTTTTTCAGAGTTTATGAGCTTGTCTGCTTTACCAGGATTTCCTAACATACCACCCATGCCTTTTGACATTTTCTTTGCAAGAAAAATCCAAATACCAAAGAAAATAAGAATAGGAAGTAGTGAACCTAAAAGGTCAGAGATAAACCCACCACCCATAATACCCTCATAGGTAATTTTTTTCTCTTCAAGAAGCGGGATGAGCTCTTTGTCATATGTTGGTACATTTTGTGCAACATAACGTGTGATTCTGCCGTTCGTTTCTGAAATAGCTTCTATCGTAGTAGGGGTGAGTTTTACAGAAGTAATATCACCTTCTAGTATTTTGCTTTTAACCTCAGAGTACTTTACGCTATGTGTTTGTGTGACTTTTGAGCCTGAGTTCATCATATTCCCCAGTCCACCTGAAGCATCATCTCCAACAAATGATTTAAATATCAAGATAATTACAATAGAAAAAATTCCAAAAGCCAACAGTGGGTTGTCATTGAAAAAATTATTATTTTTATCGTCATTATTTTTATTGTCGTTGTTTGCCATTTACTACCTTTGCATTTACTTTTTATAGATGAGTGTAACCCACTCGTCTATTTGTATACGTTGTTCTAAGACGAGGTCTTTGTAGACATCGTGTACGCTTTTTTCTTTTTTGTCCAATATCCCTGAGAGTATAAGATAGCCATCTTTTTTGGTAGCCTCTTTTAACTCTTTTGCTATAAACCTAAGTACATCAGGGATAATATTTGCGATGACTATATCATAACTTTTCTCAGTTTTGTTAATAGAACCTTCCCAAAGTGCATCATATGTAACATCATTGAGTATAAAGTTCTCTTTTGTGTTCTCAATAGAGATCGGGTCAGTGTCACACAGTGAAACATGTGCACCTAGTTTTTTACAGGCAAGACCAAGTATGCCTGAACCACATCCCACGTCTATAATGTTATGGCTACTTTTTACATAGGTGCTAATGGCTTCTAGACAAGCAAAAGTTGTGGGGTGGTGTCCAGAACCAAATGCCAGTGCAGGGTCTATGATGATATTGATAGTATTGTCTTTTGGTTCATACCAAGAAGGAGAGATGTAAAACTTTCCTACCTCAACGGGTTGTACTGAGTCTTGGTAGTTTTGTATCCAGTCTTGATTTTGTTTCTCTTCAAGGGTCATAGACATGCCCATGCTACTTTCAAGTGTTTTCTCTAAAGAAAGGAGTTCTTCTTGAACATAAGTGAGGCTAGACTCACTACGTACGACAATTTTACCATTTTCAAGTTCAACACCACTTTGTGATATGTTGGCTACAAAGTCTGCTATAAATTCTGTATAGACTTCATCTAAAGAGACAGTAAGTTCATAGTATTTATCTTGCATGAGACAGCTCTATTTTTAGTGAAGTTTTGCCTTTAGTAAGGAGAAAAATCATTTATTTGCAACTTTAAATGCTTCTTCTAAATCTAAAGTACCTTCATAAAAAGCTTTCCCAACAATAGTGCCATCAATGCCAGCTTCTATTAAGCCGTCAATATCGGTCATGTCCTTTAGACCACCAGAAGCAATGGTCTCTAAACCTGAAGCTTCTTGAATCTCTTTTGTAAACTCTATGTTCACGCCTGTCATCATCCCGTCACGACCAACATCGGTACAGATAATGGCTTCTACACCACACGCAGCAAATTCACGAGCAAGGTCAGTAGCTTTCATATCTGAAGTCTCTGCCCAACCTTCTACTGCAACCATACCATCAATAGCATCTATGCCTACAACAATAGGGTACTTAGCAGCCATATCTTTCACAAACTGAGCATCTTTTACAGCGATAGAACCTAAGATGAGTCT
>JAYEFI010000042.1:0-5014 GCA_034658615.1 Campylobacterota bacterium | reverse complement strand
ACCCCTATAATACTTAACTTAAATAGAAAATTACATCTTTGGAGTGACACATGCTAAGATTTGCCTCATCACCTACAGATGATATGCACATAAATAGCCTACGGGTTGCCATAATCAATTACCTTATATCTCAGCAAAAACAAGAGAGTTTTATTGTTCGTATTGAAGATAACGATAAAGAGCAAAATATTGAAGGTAAAGATACTGAAATAATGCAAATACTAGAAAAATTTGCACTCACGCATGACTCTGTTTTTCACCAAAGTGAACACCTGCATATGCATCAAACACTTGCCATTAAACTTCTAGAAGAAAATAAGGCTTTTGTTTGTACTTGTACAACGCAAAACAATGACTCAGCACAATCTTGTACCAAACATTGTTATAGTAGTACAACTGAACAAAAAAATCTCTCAAAATCTCTTAAAGAATCTGGAAAACCTTTTGTCATTCGTATCAAAAATCCTATGCATGACATAGTCTACCATGACATTATTCAAGGTGATGTAACTGTACATGTAGATGAAATAGACTCTTTTGTCATTTTAGATGCCAACAGTACTCCAACCCATGCATTTTCTTCTGCTTGTGATGACATACTCTCAGGTGTTACTACCATTATAGATTCAACAGAGCATTTGACAAACACAGCACAACAAATGCACATTAAACTGCAACTTGGTTATGACCAAGAGACAAACTATGCACACCTACCGTTTCTTTTAAATGACGAGGGTAAAAAGCTCTCAAAAGATGATGATATATTTTACGTCAAATCGCTCCTACAAGAAGGTTTTATACCTGATGCTATTATCAATTACCTTTTACTTTTAGGTAACACAAATATTGACCAAGAGGTATATACCTTGCCAGATGCAATAAAGTGGCTTAATCTTGGTGACATTTCACATACAGAAGAAAAATTTAACCTAGAGAAACTACGTTTCATAAACGCTGAGCATCTTAAAAGCATGGACAATATAAGACTCTCCTCACTCTTTGGCTTTGCCGATGAAAGCATAGGTAAACTTGCTAAAGTCTACCTAGAAGAAGTCAGTACCACCAAAGAACTAGAAGCTAAAGTCAAACCTATATTTGAACCTAAAGACTTTTCAGGAAAATGGGGAAAAGAGATGCGTAAACTAGCAAACATTATAGCTGATGCACCATATATAGAGAGCTATGATGCATTTAGTGCATACCTTAACAAAGAGTCTGGACTCTCAGACAAAATGTTGCTAGAACCACTAAGTTGCTTACTAACCGGAAACTACACTAACACAGAAAATAAACCAGAACTAGCACAAATTTATCCGTTCATAAAATCATATATACTGGAGGTCGCTTCATGAGTGCACTTATTTACTCTATCGTTCAACTTTTACACACAGTCATCAACCTATATATTTGGATAGTTATCATAGCATCCCTACTCTCATTTGTAAGACCAGACCCACACAACCCTATTGTACAAGCACTCAACCGTTTAACTGACCCTGTTTTAAGTTTCATACGGGAAAAAATGCCATTTGTTGTACTCTCAGGTATTGACCTTTCTCCAGTTGTTGTAGTGCTTGGTCTACAACTACTAGATAACTTTATGATACGTACCTTTGTAGGATAAATAAGATTTTGAAACATTTTTTTTCACTAACCATACTTCTTTTACTTTTGTTACAAACCAATGCCTATGCTAAAAACTTCACGTACCTGCAAGTCCATAAGATGCCAAAAAGTGTAGAAAAAGACTACTACATTTGGCGTTTCCTTTCCCAAAAAAACACCACAAAAAAAGAAGCTCAAAAAATAATTTATGAAGCCAATAGCATCAATAAAAAACTGCGTACTGCTTACAAGAAAAAAACGGGACTTGCCACACCATCACTTCCGAAACCTAAAGGGACACTTCCAGCACATATATGGAAAAACAGGGCCAAAGCCAATAAATATTTCCGTAAAGGTCTCACACTTTTACAAGCAAATAAAACACAAACAGCCACACAATATTTTGATGCAGCAAGAAGGCACTATACTAAAAGAAATGATAAAGACAAAACCCTCTTTTGGCTCTATATGAGTACAAAAAATACCCTCTATTTAAAGCACCTAGAGAAAAGTCATAGCCCCAATATGTACACACTGCTTGCCGCAGATACTACAAAAAGTGCTTACCCAAAAACGATAACCGAACGTTTTAAATATTATGATAAAAAAAACTTTAAAGACAACAACCCGATTACTTGGGCAAAGATAAAAAATAAAATGAATTCACTCTCAAACAGCCAAATATCTGATTTGGCAGACAACTATATGTACCAAGAGAGTATAGGCATTTATACCTATTTAAAAGCAAAAGCAAGTAACTATGAAAAATCTTACTTCCCTATGCCTTATCGTGATATTATGAAAGACTTTCCTTTAAAAAGACAAGCACTCATCTATGCCATAGCCCGTCAAGAAAGTCGTTTTGTACCTGCTTCTGTGTCACGTTCTTTTGCTTTAGGCATGATGCAATTTATGCCATTTCTTATAGAAGATATAGCCAAGAAAAAAGGGTACAAAATGGACTTAGAAAAGATGTTTGACCCATATGTGGCAATTGAGTTTGCAGACTACCATTTAGACTATCTAGGTAAATACCTTTACAACCCTCTATTTGTAGCTTATGCCTATAATGGTGGTATAGGTTTTACAAAACGCCATATTTTAAACAATAAGCATTTTAGATATGGCAAATATGAACCCTACATGAGTATGGAGACTATGAAAAATGAAGAAGCGAGAGAGTACGGAAAAAAAGTTTTGGCAAACTATATTATATACCTCAATAAACTAGGTATTCATTCACGTATCTCTAGCTACATTAGTGAACTAGCAACACCTTCTAAAACAGACAAGTTTAGAAAATAGCTCCTTTTATAAAGGTAAATTTAGCCACCTTTGCAAATGGTAGTGTACCGCTTCCGTAAAGTTTACTTTTTAACTTGAGTTTAAAACTTTGCTTTTCCGTATGTGCAAACTTAACAAGTGCAAACCTACTCCACTCAGAAACAAATGACAAGTTTTTTAATCTATAGTCTTTCTTGTCTAACTCTTCAATGTAGATAGCTTTTTTACCTTTAAGTGTAAGTTCAAAATCTGTTGTCATATTTTGTTCTTCACTATTGGTAGTATTGTCATCATCTGCACTATTTACATCAACAATACTAGGTTTAACTATGGTTAAATTACTTTCACTTAATGTTTCGTTGTCTTCTTCTGGTTCTGGCCATTCTCTCGTACCCAGTATTTCGGACATGCTCTCTGAATCATTGTCTATCTCTTCAGACTGCACATAAAAACCAACAATAAAAGTTTCATTACTCTCATTATCATCTTTTTTAAATGTGTTTTCATAAAGATAAGTAGCAGTGAATACCACTTTTGTAACATTGTCCTCAGACAACAAAAGACTCTCAGTTTTTTGCAACTTTTTATACTGTGAAACTTTCTCACTATACGAACTTATAAGATGTTTTTCTTTTTTTGATGCACATCCAGTAAATAGTACCAGTATGGCTAAAATTAAACTCCACTTTATCAATTGAAACTCCTATGTCTATATATAAAATATTTTAACATACTTTCAATAAAAATTTAAGTATAATAAACGTCAATAAAACCTAAGGGAATACTTATAATGCATAAAAGAGTAGCTGTAGCATTCACTGGTCCTTCTGGTTCAGGCAAAACCACATTGGTTGAGAAAATTGCTACTATTCTTTTAGCAGAGCGTAAAGTTGCTATTATCAAAAATGACCCTAAAAATAAAGCAAAGTTTGATGTCGAAGGAAAAGACAGTTATAAGTTTTCTCAAACTGGTGCTGAAGTAGTGATAACCTCACCTACTCGTACCACCTACTTTTCTCAACGAGAAAAAACCCTCGATGACATCGTAGCAATGATAAATGACTTTAACATTTTACTGGTTGAAGGGCTGAAAACTTTGCCTTTACCCCGTATTGCTATTTTTAGAAATGAAATTGATGAAAGTTATTTTGAGTGTTCTGAGGCGATTGCTACTGACGAGAGTATTGACCTATCACAGTACACAATACCCGAACACATTACACTATTAGACTTAAATAATAGCACACAAATCATAGAGTGGATAGACACTCATGCCAAAAAAGTATAACAAAAAAGCATAAATAGGAAACCCAATGAACACTATATTTGAAACCATTAAAACCATTGCATTTGATATTGATGATGCCATTAAAACTGCAGACCTTGGCTACAGTGACAGCGAAAACTCATCGGGTGAAGACCAACTCAAACTAGATGTGCAGTCAGACATCATCATAGAAAAAGCTTTTGCTTCTGTGGCTATAGTAAAAAACCTTGTCAGTGAAGAGAAAGAAGGTGTATTGGAACTCAATGAAACAGGAACATATACTATCTGTTATGACCCATTGGATGGTTCTTCTCTAGTAGATGTCAATCTTTCAGTAGGGTCAATTTTTGGTATCTATGAGGGTGAGCTACAGGCTTCTAACCTTGTGGCTTCTGTGTATGTTGTTTATGGACCTCGTATTGAACTTGTCATTGCCGTACAGGGTAAAAAGCCTATGCTTTCACGTGCCTTTGGTACAAAATTTAGAGAGATTGGTGAAATAAGCATGAATGAAAAAGGGTTACTCAATGCCCCTGGTGGCACACAACAAAATTGGTCTAGTGTACACAAAACTTTTGTAGACTCACTTTTTAGCCAAGGCTACAGGTTACGTTACTCTGGTGGAATGGTGCCAGACTTACACCAGATTATGCTCAAAGGTGGTGGACTTTTCTCTTACCCTGGCACAACAGACAAACCCAACGGTAAACTCAGACAACTTTTTGAGGTCATTCCTTTTGCATTTATGTATGAACAAGCAGGTGGGCAAGCCATCAATGAAAAAGGGGAAAGACTTATGGAACTTGTTCCTAGTCACCCACATGATACAAGCCCTTGTTTTTTTGGTTCTAACGTCGA
>JAYEFI010000041.1:0-5024 GCA_034658615.1 Campylobacterota bacterium | reverse complement strand
ACAAAATTATATAATACTTCATATCAAATAACAAAAGGATTTTTATGCGATTATGGATAAGTTTAGCAATTATACTACTACTTTCGGGATGTAGTTCTAAAAGAGATGCAATTAAACATAAAGAAGGACAAATACAAACTATACAACAACAAAAACTATATATAGAAAAACTAAAAAGTATCATTAGTAAACAACACAAAAATTATATAGTTGAGCGTAGAAAGATATACAAAAAAAAGATGGCCAGAAAAAAGATGGCCAGAAAAAATAAAACATCACCTACTAAAATTGGTAATGTGGCACAAGCACCAAAGAAAAATGTAGCATTAAAGAAAGTAGAAGACAGCAATTATAGTTCAGGATATATGTATCCTGGTGCCAAGAAAAAACCAACTCCTACACCTAAAGTACAAACAACCCCTACAGTATCTACTAACGTACAAAAAGGGATGTCAAAAAATGAATGTATCTCGCTTATTGGTCAAGTTAAGTTTGACAAATATACCCAAATGTTTGGAAGTGAAGAAGCATCATTGAAGCGTTGTAAAATACTTAAAACCATGCAAAACTAACGTTTAAAATGTATCATTTTAAACCTATCACCCATCATTGTGGGTGATAATAGAGTTTTAATCTTATCTGCTTCCCTAACGTACTTCTCTTTACTTGTCTGTTTTAAAAACTGCTCTAAAATATCTATAATCCCAAAACGTATCAATGCTCTTGCTTGTGTCTCATAGTCTATTTCCGTAAAACCTTCAGCAAGAAAAGCTTCACTTACATGTCCAAAATTGACATCATACGTTATGTCATCATTTTTGTAAGACTTTGACAATACTAAGTCTTCATCAAAAAGAGGAAATGTTTCATGGGACTTATACACACGTATTGAAAAATCATTTCGTACATATTTCTCACCATAATCAAATGAAACAAAATCACACTTTTGTATGCCACGGTACATCTCTTTTGCAAATGTTTCGTAGCCTAATGCCACTTCACCTTGTACAAGATGATGTTTCTTAGCCCATTCAAGCATCTTAGTGGGTGCCTCATTCCATTCTATTTCGTGATTATTTACTATTGCTATTTGATTATTTTTAAGTAATTCACAGGGGAATGCATCAAAAATCTCATTGGCAACTACAAAAGCATACTCTACTTCAATTTCAGATATATCATTAAAATGTTTTACTTTTACATCAGAACCAAAACGCTCTTCAATGTACGCCAATTGTGCTTTTCTCACTTCAGGCTGTCGCTCAACTATCGCAAACTTTAATGTTTGCACTAAAGTAGGGTCACAAGTATAAAGCCACTGAATCATATCACAGATTAAATACCCTTGGTGTGCTCCTACTTCTATTAGCCATCCATCTCTATCTGCTTTCCCGTCTTGTATAAGTTTCCAAAAATAGTTGGCAATACTCGCACCAAAAAAAGAACTTGTACTCACTGCTGTATAGAAGTCACCTTTCTTTCCTATAGATTTAAACGTTTTATAGTAGCCCTCTTCACCATAAAGCCAGTCATTCATATAACTTGAAAAATTAATTGACACTAGCGACCTTTGCATAAAGTCCTAAAAGTTCTATTTGTCTCTCTGTTTTATAAATCTTTTGATCAAGCTTTCTTATCTCTAAAGAGTTTGCCATCATTTTAGTGTCAGATGCTGTTTTCTCACCTGCTTGTTCTAGATTGTAGGTTACTTTATAGAGTCTTTTGTAAAGCGTTTCATCTTCTTTTGAAAGTTTTATTTTTTCCTCAATCATCTTAATACGCTGCTGTGCAAGTTTATACTCTGCATCTATACTCTCTTCTCTTTCTAGTACTTCTGTTTGTGCCTTAAGGTGTGCAACTTTTGAAGCTTCAATATCTGAAAACATATTAATATTTAGTGGCATTGAAAGCGTAAACCCATACGTCCAATACTTCTCTTCAAGTCCAGGTCTATCAAACAGCGGATTTATATCTGCATCTGTATACCTACCCTGAAGAGATACAGAAGGTAAATACTTTGCCCATGTTATTTTTGCGTTGTATCGTTTCTCTTCTACAGCTAACTTGTCTCGTACCAGTTCTAAGTTTGAGCCTTTATATCGCTGTGCAGATATAAGTTCTAAAGTAGGTATTTTTATTTTATCAGGGTTTTTATCACTTAGAAGTGAAAATGTATGCTTTAAACTTGAAAGTAACATTTGACTTTCTAAAGCCTGAGTTTTGTCTAAACTATGTTTTAAAATAGCCTGATCTAAAAAACTACTGTCTATCAGCCCTGCTTCATAACTCTCTTCTTTCTGTGCTATGTCAATCTTATCATTTTTTATGAGTAGCCGTTGCTTTTTTTGTTGCAACTTTACCTTTTTTATTTCAAATAAAGTCTTTACAGCAGAAACAATCATCTCTCTTTTTTTTAGATTTATCATTGCATCATTTTCAGCACGTAAAGCTTGTGCATATTTAATAGCATAGTAAATACCACCAGACCTAAATATAGGTTGATCAATACCTATAGAAAAGCTCCCCGTACTTACTGTTTTATCTGTAAACTGTTTAGAAAAACTTTTAGAGTACTGCAACATAATAGGATTAAGCCAACTTCTCTCTAGCATGTCACTTTGTGCCGTATTATTCCGAAATTCATAGTCAAAAAGTATATTTTTATTGTCAGATAAAATATCACCCAATTCATCTGCACCTGCTAATGATATGACAAAAGTACTACAAAGTATTAATAGCTTCTTCAAAACGCTTAAACCCTTCATCTATTTCCTTTTTACTAATAGTAATACTAGGTAAAAAACGTACAGTATTACGTCCTGCCTTGAGTACTATAAGACGATTATCCATGCATTTACTTGCAATATTTGCCTGTATTTCAGCACTTTTTGCACGAAGACCACGCATGAGTCCCAGTCCAACTTCTTTTTCAAAAAGAGTATTATGTCGTGCAGCTACACTTTTTAATTTTTTAGAAAAGTAAATCAATATCTCATCTATTGAGCCATCATCATACATTGGTTTAAGTACATCAAGTACCGCATTACCTGCAGTTGAACTTAGGTAATTTCCACCAAAAGTACTTCCATGGTCACCTGCACTAAGTACCTCTTTGTGTTTTGTCATCACTGCACCTATAGGTACACCTCCACCAAGACCTTTAGCCAGTGTTATAATATCTGGTTCTATTTCATAAAGATTAGAAGCTAGAAACTCTCCTGTTCTATATACACCAGTTTGCACTTCATCTACAATGAGTAAGATCTCTTTTTCTTTTAAGTGTGTTGCCAGATTTTGTATCTCATTCTTATCAAAAGGTTGTACCCCACCCTCACCTTGTACTAGTTCTATTAGCACTGCGACGGTTTCACTGTCTATGGCTTTATAGACATCTTCTATAGACTTCTCATAGGAAAAACCATCTGGATATGGAGAAAAATTAGGTGTATGAAAGCTCTCTTGACCTGTAGCTTTCACCGTCGTAATAGTACGTCCATGAAAAGAGTGCTCAAGCGTAATAACCTTGTAGCGTTTTTTGTCAAATTTTGTCTCACCATATTTACGTGCTATCTTAATAGCTCCTTCGTTTGCTTCAGCACCAGAGTTGGCAAAAAAGACACCCATATCATAACCACTTAACTCAACTATCTTTTGTGCAAGATATGCCTGTGGTTCAATCACCTGTAAGTTTGATATATGTAAAATATTTGCTGCCTGTTCAGAAATAGCTTTCACCAACACATCATTCCCATGCCCCACAGAATTTACACCTATACCTGAAGCGAAGTCTATATAGTCTTTATTGTCTTCATCATATAGTGTAGACCCTACACCTTTAACAAAATTAATATAATTACGTGCATAAGTTTGGAGCACATACTGTTTGTCTTTTTGTTCTAATGTCATTTAGTTAAATCCTTATTCACTTTACTCTTATTTTAATTCTATTTTCATGAGCTTTGAAAATGTATCTTTAGGTGCATCTATAACTATTTCAACTCTATAAGAAGAAATAAACTTCTCATCGGCAACACGCCAAGCCTTGTCTATTTTGTATTCTGATTTTTCACCATCAAGATAGACAGACTTACTCTCTATATCTACCAAATCTTCTGCTTCTACAAAAATAACTAACTTTGAACGGCTTATGTCTTTTATCTCTACAAGTGATGAACCAGGGTTAACGTAGTCACCTTTTCTTACCAAAAATTTGTAGACATACTTATCATCTAGTACCACAGATTTTTTTGTGATAGTATCTTCCAATTGTGCTATTTTATACTGCATATCTAAAATCTGTTTTTCAAAATTGACAATCTTCTCACGCGTACTTAAATGTTGTGTTTTAGCAGATGTAAAAGAAGAAAAAGCAGTATCTTTTTGTGTTTTAGATGCCGTTTTTAGTCTGTTAATACGTGTAAAATAGTTCTCTTGCCGCTTCACAGTACTTTTTAAACTCTTTGCAATATCTTTATTTATTTCTAACATTTCTTGAAGTAAAACTAAACTTTTTTTAGACGACTCCAAATTAATTTTGTCCAAACTATCATCTAAATATATAATACGCTTCCCACTCACTATGGTAGCTTCTGCATCTAAATTTACATCTAGTACTAGTGCACTTACTGTTGATTTCAGCGTCACTGTTTCATAGGGCTCAACTTTTGCATAATGCACTTTAGAAAATACAAATACAGGCACAAGCAATAATAAAAATATCTTTTTCACTGTTTAGTTCTTTTTTTATTTGATTATCTCAAATTATGCATTAGAAGTTCCTAAAATTCTGTAAAGGCTTAGTATAATGCTCCCCAATTTTCAGACCAGTAAAACAAGTTTTCTTATTTCACCTCACTATGACGCTTTTGGTAACTTTTTCTCTCCTTTTGGGGCTAAATGACTTAATAGTAAAATTCAGGGTCTAAATTATTATTTTTTCTTATCTCTAACCAAATAGTCATCCACCATTTTTAACTTCAAGGATTTACTCAATCCTCTATGAATTTTAATCAACATTTTCATCG
>JAYEFI010000040.1:0-5045 GCA_034658615.1 Campylobacterota bacterium | reverse complement strand
AACACTTTGTAGTTTTTCCAAAGCATATAAACGCTTCGTGATATGAAGTATACGTTGGGTAGGTAATTTTTGTTTTAAATAAGGCATAAAAAATTATACCTCAAATAGGTTAGAGTACTTAACTCACCTCTACCTTCTCAACAACATCAAGTCCAAACCCTGCTAGACCTACAAACTCGGTCTCTACATTGGTAGTAAGAAGGTTAATGTTTTTAATGCCTAAGTCTTTAAGTATTTGAGCACCTACACCAAACTCTTTGGCTTGTTCATGAGAGATGACTTTTGTGTCAAGGAAAATAAGTGTACCGCCGTTATTTTAGTTTCCTCTATTAAATTGACTTTTATTATAGTATATGCTAAAATGTAACTACAGATTAACCTCTGCGTATAAAACCATCGGAGTTCGTTTTGGACGTTAAGCTGGAGATTACCTCGGTAAGGCATCAGTAAACACCCGTAAAATTTAGTAGTTTTTGGTCTGCTAGTCTTTCACAAACAACGTTTTTAACTCCAATCTTTTTTCTCTATGTACTTTTAATTTCACAAGCTTCAATGTTTGATTTGTATATTTTCTATAAAACTCTAAACTCACTAAACTAGCACCTGTTTTAGCATCTCTTGTTATGCTTTTTTGAACACTTGAAAACTTTTGTAGTATCTCTAGTATTTCACAGATATACAGCACATCATCAGGATGACCCCTTTTAACATGTCGTACACTATGACTACTTATAACACCTACATAAGCACTCAAATCCAAATATAAAATTTCTTTTACACGTTGTACAGTCTTAGTAGGAAGTAAAAAAATTAATTCGTCATTGTATTGTCTGTCTGCTATAGACTTTTCAACAAAATTACAAATTTCTTCTTTAGTTAGTTCTTCCATAATCCCTCCATTATTTATATATACTACTACCTATTCGGTAGTAAACCTTAACTTCACTCTTTTTCTTCTCTATAATACAAAGCAGCCTTCTTAACCTCATCAAATATAAAGTCCAAAGCCTTATGTTCTACAAAACTTTGCAGACACTGTGAACGAAACTCTTTTTCACTCTGTTTCTCTTTTGCACAGACAAATGCCCAAGGTAAAATAAGTGCATCTTTAACAAGGTCAGCCACATCAAAAACCAATGCTCCTCGCCTTGTTTTACCATGCATCACAGCAAAACCATGAGGAATACCTAGAACCCAAAGTGTAGTAGCTCCTAAACCATAAGCCAAATAATTTCCATGGTCTAAAAATCCATTGGCATTTTCTGCTTTTGCATGTTCACGTACAAAACCTAGTTGATTCGTTTTTTTAGCAGCATATTTATAAAGTTTTTTAGTAAGGTCAGCTTCAAGTTGTAAAAGTTTACCTACACTATAAGCATTAGATATATTCTCTAACGCAGTTGAAAACTCTTTTTCTAGTTCCAAGACATCAAAACCTTCAAGTTTTAACTCTCTATCTTTTGTCCAAGCTTTTTGTATAAACTCTATTCGTGCTATTTGAAATCTTTTAGCTGTTTCTAATCGTCTGTTTTCATCAAACCAAAACCCCATCCAACCCTGTATGTACTCTGTAGGTCTATATTCACTTTGAGGAGTAAACCATTCTACTTCATTTGCCATAAGAAGAGGTGTTCCCCCTCCACCCACAAAACCAACCAAAACACCTGCTTGTGCTAACATTCGCATGGCTGGTTGAGTAATAGAAGTTCCTGTTCCTAAAAGTAAACAGGTCGTATTGGCAATGGGTATGTTCCAGTATTGGTACTCTTTTTTATTTTCAGAGAGATAGAGTACACGCCCATCCTTTTGTAGAACACGACACAATTCTAGGTAATAGATATTGGCTCGTTTAGAGTGGAGAATAGCTTTTAAGTCTGTAAGTTGTTCCATAAAATATGCCCTTTCCAAATTAAGTATATCAGAAAAGACTAGAGAGAGGGAAAAGTATGTCATATTGACATACTTTTAAAAAAAGAAAGGAAAAGAAGTTTAACTCACTTCTACCTTCTCAACAACATCAAGTCCAAACCCTGCAAGACCTACAAACTCTGTGTCTACATTGGTAGTAAGTAGGTTGATGTTTTTAATGCCTAAGTCTTTAAGTATTTGTGCCCCTACACCAAACTCTTTGGCTTGTTCATGCGAGATGACTTTTGTGTCTAGAAATATGAGAATACCACCGTTTAGTTTTAAGTAGTCTATGGAGTTGTTTAGTGCTGAAAAGCGTTTGTCATCTAGCACTAAACCTATGTCTGTACCAATGTTATGAAACTTCACGTTAGCAGTCTCATGAGACTTGTAAAACTGTATGACCGTATGTGTTCTGTCTAGGTGGTCTGTGTAGGTTATTTTTTCTACTTTTGTGCCTCTTAGTTCAGTCTCTTCTGTACTTACACGGGTAATAAGCTTTTCATTGGCAAGTCTATACTCAACGATGTCAGAGATATAGACTATGCACAAGTCATGTTTTTTAGCAAATGGTTCTAAGTCATCCATGCGTGCCATGGTACCATCGTCTTTTATGATCTCACAAATAACGGCTGCTGGTGCAAGACCTGCTAGTTTACAAAGATCTACAGAGCCTTCTGTGTGTCCTGTACGTACAAGCACGCCACCATCTTTAGCAATAAGCGGGAAAATATGTCCAGGACGTACAAAGTCTGAAGCCACTGTTTGAGGAGAAGCAAGTTTAGAGATGCAGTCATCTCTCTCAGCAGAAGAGATACCTGTTGTCGCAATAGTAGAGTCTATAGAAACTGTAAATGCTGTCTCATGGTTAGACACATTATTGCTCACCATAGGAAGTAAGTCAAGCTTGGTTGCTATCTCTTTAGTCACAGGTGTACAGATGAGCCCTCTAGCCTCTTTAGCCATGAAGTTAACCATGTCAGGTGTAGAGAAAGTTGCAGCATAAACAAGGTCACCTTCATTCTCTCTATCTTCATCATCCATCATGATGACCATACGTCCTCGTTTAGTCTCTTCTATCGCTTTTTCTACTCTTTTTATTGCATCCATTGACATATAATATCTCCACGTATATAGTTAATGGAAGTATTATACCTATTGAGACTTCATCATAAGAAAGATTTTTAATTTTTTTTTAAAATCCTCTTGACATGTAGTGGTTATGGTGCTATAATGCCGTCCACATAAGCAATTATGCGTTATGTATGTTGGGGTATCGCCAAGCGGTAAGGCACTAGTTTTTGGTACTGGTATTCGGGGGTTCGAATCCCTCTACCCCATCCATAAGAAGTTATTTTAAAAACTAAGGTTTACTTAAGTTTTAAAGAGATATACTTCCACTCCAAATAAGTTAATAGCTTATTAAAATCCTGTCGCGGGATAGAGCAGTTTGGTAGCTCGTCGGGCTCATAACCCGAAGGTCGGAGGTTCAAATCCTCCTCCCGCAACCAATTCATTTATTTAACTAATCAACTTTTTCCTAATCATATATTTAATTTTACTTCAAATATGACATTATTTTTAAACATACACATTTTTCCACATTTTACACACAATAATTAAGTATACTCCCCATTGAAAGATAGAAAGTTACTCCTTCCCTATTTGTTCTTTGTATCTTTCAAGGTAATTTTTCGCTAATACTCTTTGCCCTTCCCTGTAAAAGAGTGTTTCTTTGTGATTATTTATTTTTTTTTGAAAAATTATCTACCTATTCTCTCTCTATCCCAATCAAAATCATAGAATTTTCTGACTAAGTTATTGTATACTTCTACATAGAATTATAGAAGGAATACTTATGAAAAATACCCTTATTATTGGTGCTGGTGGTGTTGGTAATGTGGTTGCTTTTAAATGTGCCATGAATGTTTCTGTTTTTGGGAACATTACACTTGCTAGCCGCACAAAAAGTAAATGCGATGCCATAGCCAAAAATATCGAAACAAAAACTGGTGTACACATACACACAGAAACAGTTGATGCAGATGTTGTCTCAGAACTTGTGACACTCATGAAAACGCTCCATGTAGATGTTGTCATCAATGTGGCACTTCCTTACCAAGATTTAACCATTATGGATGCCTGTATTCAAGTAGGTGTAGACTACCTAGACACAGCAAACTACGAACACCCAGACAGTGCAAAGTTTGAGTACAAAGAACAGTGGGCTAGAGATAAAGCCTTTAAAGGTGCAAACATTATGGGGCTACTTGGCAGTGGCTTTGACCCTGGTGTGACCAATGTATTTTGTGCCTATGCTCAAAAACACTATTTTGACGAGATACACACCATAGACATACTAGACTGTAACGCAGGAGACCATGGCTACCCCTTTGCCACTAACTTTAACCCAGAGATAAACCTAAGAGAAGTAAGTGCAAATGGTAGATACTGGGAACAAGGCAAGTGGATAGAGACAAACCCAATGGAGATCAAACAAATATGGGACTACCCAGAAGTAGGCCCAAAAGACAGCTACCTACTCTACCATGAAGAGATGGAGAGCCTAGTCAAGCACATCAAAGGGTTAAAAAGAATTAGATTTTTCATGACCTTTGGACAAAGCTACCTCACCCACATGAAATGCCTAGAAAACGTAGGCATGCTAGGCATTAAAGAAGTAGAACACAAAGGGCAAAAGATAGTCCCTATGGAGTTTCTAGCCACCCTACTACCAGACCCTGCAAGCCTAGGCCCACGCACCAAAGGTAAAACCAACATAGGTATATTTGCCAAAGGCATCAAAGACGGTGTAGAAAAAACCGTATACATCTACCAAATCACAGACCACGAAAGCTGTTACGCAGAAGTACTCAGCCAAGGGGTCAGCTACACCACAGGCGTACCAGCCATGATAGGAGCAAAGCTCATGTTAGAAGGTACATGGAGCGCCAAAGGTGTCTACAACATGGAACAATTCGACCCAGACCCATTTATGGCAGAGCTAAACAAACAAGGCTTACCGTGGAAGGTTATGGAGTTAGATGGGGATGCTACGCGTGAGGTAACTTTGTAAAGAGGAGTTCCTCTAGTTCCACAACTGGAGTTGTGGAACTAGGTAAACTATATTTCTTCTC
>JAYEFI010000039.1:16670-18161 GCA_034658615.1 Campylobacterota bacterium | reverse complement strand
TTTTAACTTCGCTTGTTCTAGTTCCCAGTACTCCATAGCAAAACTATCTGGTATAGAAATACTCTGGTATCCCCCAAGTTTATCTGCACGAAGCACTGCTAACATGGTATGTGAGACCACATCGTTAATGACATCAGCTTCTTTTTGTGTCTTACCAAAAGTCACCACACCAAAGTCTTTGATTACTGCATATTTAGGGTGACTACCTAACATGATTTCATTTGTATTATAAGCAGAAAAGTACACTTCATAAGCCTCTTTATAGTGCTTCAAAGCACCATCGATATCACTATTTTCTAAGACCAAAGGTACTCTTTTAGTTCTAATGATATGCTCAGGTGTTAAAACCCCTCGTGTTACTTTAGTACGTAGGTCATCTTGTGAAGCATAATGCAAAGCAAGTGGTGTTTGGTTAATGTGCATATATTTATCTATATTTAAGTCGTCAATATTAAAAGTCGTAGGTTCGATGTCATCGAACCTCACTTCAGCATATTCTTCTAAAAATGCTTCTGCCATTGTAACTGCATCTATCATTTTTGTGTACGACTTTTTGGCATCATGATCAAAAGTAAATATGCCATGATTGTGCAATATAATTCCCTCACACGCATCCCAATCAAAATCATCTTCTGTCATCTCGTAAATCTTTTGAGCGAGTATAAACCCAGGCATCACATAAGGAATAATAAGAAAATTGGGGTAAAGATTTGCTATATGTTCTTGCCCTTGTTTAGAGTTACTTATGGTCACTACTGCATCTGCATGGGTATGGTCTACCACTTTAAAAGGTATGAGTGCATGGAGTATGGCTTCTACTGAGGGGTTAGGTGCAGACTTGTCTATCATCGCTGCTTTTTGACCTTGTACCATGTCTGTGTCACTAAGATTTTTTAGTTTTGCCATTTCAAGAAGTGTTGCCATTTTTACAGGTGCAAAGCCTTCAGATTTTATGGACACCAAGTCCCAGCCAGAACCTTTGACATAGAGTATCTCTTCACATTCTACCATGCTTTTAACAGAAGTATTGCCTCCACCATGCAACACTAACTCATCACTTTGACCTAGTAAGTTTGAAGTGTACACTCTCATATCGAGGTCTGTTTTACATTGTGACGCTACAGCATCATCCCATAAATTTTTCAAGACTTAACCTAGTACTTCAAGTTCGTCACTATACTTATGTTCACAATAAGGCTCATAACTTGACTTATATGTCGCATAGTGTGCAGAAGCCTTATGTCCATCAAGTGCTACCTCATCTCTCCAACTCTCTACGGCCATAAACTTTTTAGGGTTGTTTTCGTACTGAAAAATGTCATAAAATATACACCCATCAGAAGCCTTACTCGGCACGACCATAGCCGATAAAAGCTCTTTCATCTTCTTTTCACTGCCCTCTTTTGCTATAAATGTTACGCGTTTTGTAATTGTCATCATGTATCCTAAAAATTTTAAATAAATTGTACCCTAAATAATTTTCTTCTACAA
>JAYEFI010000039.1:0-16570 GCA_034658615.1 Campylobacterota bacterium | reverse complement strand
GGAAGTGCTGATTCTTCTAAACCTTCTTCACCTACAATAGTATTGGATGCATCGAAGCCAAGTTCTTTTAAACGCTCCAAAACTGGTGGGTGGGTGTAGTAAAAGAAGATGACTAAAGGGTGTGACTTTGGAAAGGACTTGTTTTCAGTAACCAATTTCATGAGTGCTGAGACTAAGTTCTCTTTGCCTCCCATAGCAGAGCCAAATTCATCTGCTGCGTATTCGTTGTGACGACTTACTGCTGACATGAATGGTGTAAAGACAAAAGAGAGGAGTGGCAGCAGTAACATGAGTACAGCTATTTGTACCCCTGCTTCTGGTATGACGCCCATTTGTGTAAAGAGCTCTGCTGGTAAGTGTCCAAAAAGGTAAAAAGCTATAAAAAGTAGTAAGCCCATAAGCCCAAGGTTTTTCCAAATGTCACCATGAGTGAAGTGACCTAGTTCATGTCCCAGTACTGCTTTGAGTTCGTCTACATTGAGTTTTTCTACCAGTGTATCAAAGAGTACAACACGTTTGTTTTTACCTAAACCTCCAAAGAAAGCATTGAGTTTACCATCACGCTTTGAGGCATCCATGATGAATATACCATCATTTTTAAGTCCACCTTGTTTCATGAGTGCGTCTATTTCTGTTTTAAGTTCACCCTCTTCTAGTGGTGTAAACTTGTTAAATAGTCCCATAAATGTAGGCATGAGTACATTGGCTAACACGGCTACAGTAAACATAGCCACAAAAGCCCAAAGCCACCAACTCTCATAGCTGGTAAGTATCCACGCAAGTAACGCAAAGATGGCACCTCCTATGATGATGAAAATGAGACTAGATTTTAGTGTATCTGCCACAAACATTTTGGGTGACATTTTGTTAAACCCAAAATCTTCATCTATTTTAAACTTCTGATACAGTTCAAAAGGAAGACCTACTACAAAATTGACTGCTATAAATCCAAAAAGAAAAAGTACTGCTTGTATGAGTGTACCTTCTACTTGCACCAAACCTGACAACCAAGCAAACCCAGAGAAGACCCACCATATAAACATGAGGTAGTCTACAAACGTTGTAACTAAACCTAGTTTTCCATTGGCAACTGCGTAGTTCCCTGCGACTAAATATTTATCTGCAGACATAAGTACAGGCGTTTTACGTTTTTCTTCGTTAATGTAACCTATTTGCATAATAGAAATATAGATTTTCATAAAAGTATAGAGTGAGTAGAGTATGATGACTGTTTGTAACATAGGTGTCCTTCGTAATAATGTTTGAAATATATCTAATCAAGGCTTAAATTGCTATAATTCGAGCAATATATTCTAAGGATAGCATGTGGCACTTATAGACCTCTTTAACATTAAAAAACAATACGACATTAAAGTACTTCTCAATGATGTTGATTTTCATTTAAATGAAGGAGAACGTATTGCAGTAGTGGGGCAAAATGGTTGTGGTAAGTCTACGCTTATGAAACTAGCCTTAGGGAGTGAAGAGCCTACAGAAGGTAAACGTGTGGTAAACTCCTCTTTGCATGTTGAGATGTTAGCACAACAACCTCTTTTTGATGTCAAGCTTACTGTAAAAGAAGCCATATTGTGTGAACTTTCAGAACTCAAAAATGCACAAGAAGAACATGCAAGACTAAGCCAAGAAGTAGCAAATGACTTTGACAATAAAGAGTTGCTTGTAGAAATGGAGCGTATCTCTGCTTACCTAGACCACCACAATGCATGGAGTTTAGAAGACAAAATAGAGCGTATTTTACAAGAGTTTAAACTCAAAGCCTATGAAGACCGCTTAGTTATATCACTCTCAGGTGGGGAACAACGTCGTGTAGCACTGGCGTCACTCGTACTTAAAAAACCCGATGTACTACTACTAGACGAACCCACCAACCACCTTGATGTCTACATGGTAGAGTTCTTAGAAGAGATACTCCTCAAAGAAAAGTTTACCCTACTTTTTATCTCTCATGATAGACACTTCATTGACACCATTGCCACACGTGTCATAGAAGTAGAAAACCAAGGGCTGGTCTCTTACCAAGGGGGGTATCGTGACTACCTTGTGCAAAAAGAAGAACGCATGAAATCATTGGCAAAAAGTCACAATACCCTCACTAAGATGCTCAAACGTGAAGAGGAGTGGCTTGGTAAAAGTGTTAGGGCAAGAGAAAAACGCAACCAAGGGCGAAAAGCCAGGGTCTTTGAACTACGCGAACAAGCCAAGAAAAACCCTACACTCATTCGTAAGATGCAAGTAGAGTTAGAACGTGAAAAAAGAAACTGGAAAGGTGAAAAAGGTCTTAGTAAACGTAAAATGCTTTTTGATGTAGAAAACCTCAACTACTCCATAGCCAACAAACTACTCATAGAAGACTTTACCACACGTATACTCCAACGAGATAAGATAGCCATTGTTGGGGTCAACGGTGCAGGAAAGTCTACACTACTTAAACTATTTTTAGAGCGTATAAAAGCAGATGCAGGTACCATAAAAAGGGGTGAATTTTCCATAGGTTACTTTGATCAACATAGAGAGATGTTAAGTGACGAACATACACTCATAGATACCTTTTGTCCAAATGGTGGTGATCATGTAGATGTACAAGGCTCACATATGCATGTTTATGCTTACCTCAAAACCTTTCTATTTCCAGAAGGGTATATGACAAAAAAAATAGGTCAAC
The DNA here is from genome assembly GCA_034658615.1 of Campylobacterota bacterium. GTDB lineage: Bacteria > Campylobacterota > Campylobacteria > Campylobacterales > Sulfurovaceae > Sulfurovum. Next base: position 13,887 of record JAYEFI010000039.1, on the reverse strand, counting down.
TCTCTGGTGGTGAAAAAAACCGTGTAGCACTTGCACTACTCTTTACTAAAAATGTTGAGTGCCTCATACTCGATGAACCAACCAATGACTTGGATATTCAAACCATTAATATTTTAGAAAATAAACTCATTGCCTTTCCTGGTGCCTTACTCTTTGTCTCTCACGATAGATATTTTATAGATAAAATAGCCTCAAAACTCTTTATTTTTAAAGGAAATGGGCAAGTTGAGGAGTCTTACCAAAGTTATACGGAGTACCTTGACTTTGAAAAAGAGATGAAAGAGCTAGACAGCTTAGGAAAAACACTTCATCAAGAGGTAAAAAAAGAGGAGAGTGTAAAAGAAAAGAAACAGACCAAACTAAGCTACAAACAACAACAAGCCTACGACACTTTGCCTAATGAGATAGAAGCTTTAGAAAAGAAAATAGAAGAGATAAACACTTGTCTCTATGACCCAAAATGTTACGAAGAAAAAGGCTTAACAACTTTAACAGAAACCCTAAAAGCACTTGAAGTTGAGTATGAAGAAAAAACTGAGACCTATTTAGAGGTCTTAGAGATATTTGAGTCTCTCTCTTAAAATATGACTCTTACCACTTCATAAGCACTGAACGTCTACCCCAACGTAAGGCTCTTTTTCTATTTAATCCCATATAGATGTCTATACGCTTTTTATAGCGTTTATTCATCTTGTCCCTGACTGTATAATACCCACGTAGACCAGATATACGTACCTTTGTGCCATTACGTAACCCATACTTACTAAGTAAGTCTCTTGAGACGGCAATAATCTTCATACCAGGACGAAGGCGATTATTCCATGCAGCAAGAAATGGTGTACTGTCTGTTTGATTTTTATGTGAAGTATACGCAGTTGCTGTAACTCTTAACTTTCTTTTATTTTTTGCTTTTAAATATTTTAACTTCAGTTGTTTTACTGCTCTTTTTTTCTCAGCCAACTTCTTCTTTTTTTCTAAAGCCAATGCTTTTTTTCGTTCTGCTTCTACCCTCTTCAATACATACGGAAGAGGAAGCAATAAGGTCTTCCCTTTTCTAATAATACTTGTAGATTTAATATGATTAAACTTCATTAAATCGTTAGGTTTAATGTCAAATTTATAGGCAATAGAAAGTAAGGTATCACCACTCTCAATAGTGTATTTTCCACTATTTATAGCATCTATCATTTTTTGTTCAAGGGGTATGTGAATCTTTTGTCCAATACGAAGCGTGGACTTTTTAGTAAGTGCATTTAAATCTAAAAGCGTTTGTGTTTTCATATTAAATTTATGGGCAATATGCCCAATACTGTCACCACTGACAACCTTGTATACACCTTGGTCTTCTTTTGCTACTGTTACACCTTTGGCTATAGAGATGTTATTATCTAGTACATGTAAATCTGTTGTATTGTTTTTAAATCGTAAAAGTGTTTCTCTATTTGCCTTCATGTATTTGTCCACCACTCTAGTGGTGAACATATCATTTATTGAAATTACTTTGACTTTTATCTTTTCAGGAATAGGAAGCGTTTTACTTATAGGTAATTTGTTTCTACCCTTAGCATAAGAAATCTCTTTTGCTTTAAGTAGACGAAGTCCGTAAGGGTTACATGACTTTACCGACTTATAGGAAATGCTACAATCCCTTATGGGCTTGGAAAAAATATTTTCCGAACAGAAGAGTGTTAAAATAAAAATAGACAAAAGTTTTTTCAACATAGGTGGTATGCTCACTATAAAAAGTTAAGCATCTCTCCTTGTATCTCTTCTTTTTCTACGATAACTGTATGTATTATAGGCTTAGAAAACAACCCTTCTATCATTGGGGGTACAGAAACATTTGCTGTACTACTTACCCATTTTAATGCTTCTGTATCTGCTTTTACCTCATTTCCAAGTGCTTTGGAAACAGCTGGTGAAAACTTTGTCCATTCTGCTGTAGAGTAGACAACTGTTTTAAGACTTTTTTCCCTTAATGTCTCATAGGCTTTCATGCAAGTAGCTGTATGAGGATCCATAATGTACCCTTTTTTAGCATAAGTACCAACTACTTTCTCGCACTCTAAATCATCAGAAAAAGAAGCATCAAAGTCTTCACGAAGTAGTGCAAGTTCCTCTTTAGTTAAACTATATTTATTGTCTTTTTCTAGTGCTTCCATAAGCTCTTTCGTACGTACCGCACCAAACTTATCAAACATAATACGCTCCACATTGGAAGACTTCAAAATATCCATTGCAGGTGACTCTGTTTGTACTATGCTTCTTGTAGTAAGGTCATACTCACCTTTGTTTATCCAATCTGTTAAAATGTTATTGACATTGGAGGAAATAAGTATTTTTTCTATGGGAAGACCTGCTTTTTTGGCATAGTATGCACCCAGTGCATTACCGAAGTTTCCAGAAGGCACAACAAGATATATTTTCTCACCCATTACAATCTCTTCTTTACGTACAAGTTCCAAGTAAGAGTGGATATGGTAAATAATTTGAAAAATAATACGTCCAAAGTTGACAGAATTTGCAGCAGAAAGTTTAATGTTTCTACTCGCTAACTCTTTTTTAAAGTCATCAGAAGCCAACAATTTTTTAAGTGTATTTTGCGTGTCATCAAAGTTTCCATGTACACCTATGACTTTAAGGTTTTTTGCATCTTCAGTGACCATTTGTAAACGCTGCACATCAGACGTACCACCATCTGGGTACAAACATGCTACTTGTACACCCTCTTGATTCTTAAATGTTTCCAATGTAGCAGGTCCAGTATCTCCAGAAGTTGCTGCCATTATGAGGTAGTTTTCATCTCTTTTTTGTGCAAGTTTAGAAAGCACATAGCCAAAAGGCTGTAAAGCCATATCTTTAAACGCACGTGTTGGACCATGGTAAAGTTCTGAGACAAAACAGTCATCTTCAACTTTTGAAAGTGGTACAGGATTAGATGCATCATCAAAAGCATCATATCTACTCAATGCTTCTTTAAGTACCTCTTGTTCTATATCTATGCCAAACTGTGTTAAAAAATCTAATGCTAACGCTTTATAGTGAGAGGTGAGATGACTCTCTAAAAAATGAGTATTTAGTTTTGGCAGTTCTGAGGGAACATAAAGTCCTCCAAAACTAGCACTTGGGCTAAGTATAGCTTCTGAAAAAGGTACGGCTGATGGTTTCTTTCCATCATTTCCACGTGTCTCTATAAATTGCATCTATCTATCCTATATTTTAATAGACAGTATTATAGCTAAAAAGACTAAGGGTTATAACTCTATGCAAGTCCCCACCCCAGCACTTGTCAAAATTTCAAGTAACAAAGAGTGTTCTACACGTCCATCAATAATATGGGCCTTTTTTACGCCACCTCGCAGGGCTTCAATACAAGCGTCTACCTTAGGTACCATACCTCCTTGTATCGTGCCATCTTTTTTAAGTGCTTCTGTCTTGTCTATACTTAGTGTACTTAAAAGGTTCATCTCTTTATCTAGTACGCCTGGGGTGTCTGTGAGAAAAAGTACTTTTCTTGCTTCCATAGCCACAGCTATTTTAGAAGCAGCAAGATCTGCGTTGATGTTAAACCCTGGATGTCCTAGCGTATCACTCCCTGCTATAGGTGCAATAACAGGAATAGCACCATCATCAATAATATTGTTTACAATTTCTGGGTTCACCTGCTCTATTTGACCTGTATAGCCAAAGTTTTCGAAGTCTTTGGGTATCCCTTTTAAGAAACCACCATCTTTACCTGAGATTCCTATGGCTTTTGTGCCATGGTTATCTAGTAGTGAGACTATCTCTTTATTGATGCTTCCTGAAAGTACCATCTCTGCTATACGCATGACCTCTTTAGTAGTCACTCTTTGCCCATCAACAAAATGCGTTTCCACACCTAAGTCTGCTAGCAAATCTGTAATACTTTTGCCCCCACCATGCACTACAATGGGTTTCATGCCCACTAAATGCAAAAGCACAATATCTTGTGCAAACTGTTCTTTCAAACTATCAGAAGTTTGTGCAGAACCACCATATTTTATAACAATCTTTTCATTACCAAAACGCTTAATGTAAGGTATAGCTTCAAGTAAAGTCTTAACTACCTCTATATTATCTCTCATCTCTATAACCCTTTATATAGTTCTCAATCTCTTCAAATACTTCATTTTCAATATGTAACTTCAACTGCATCTTTGAAAGTGGTAACTGAAACTCTTCCATTTTCACTGCGTCTTTTTCTGTAACTAACAGTGATTTTACCTCATACTCTTGCATAGAAGCATTTAATTCTTCTTCCTTAAAATAGGCATGGTCATCGTAGACTTTTTTTGCAACTATACCTTTAGGTAAGTATGGCTCTAAACGTTTTGGATTCGAAATGGCAGTAACAAGTAACATTCTATCTTGCAAATTTCTATAACTTACTTCTCGTGTAAAGTCTTCTCCTTCTTTTAAAACCAAGTCTGCATGGCGTTTTTCAAACCAAAAGCCTCTAAATGGTCCAGAAGGAAAAGGTAAATAGTTTTGAATATTTTTAGGCTCTAAAAGCACTTCATATTTCTCTATTTCTACACGGTTAAAACCATCATCTAAAATGATAAGTTTTGCACCTTCTCGCATAGCAAGTTCTATGGCAATATCTCTTTTTTCACACACAATCACCGATGCATTTTTTAACGCATGTGCCATCATCATCGCTTCATCACCACTTTGGGTTACTGAAGTGAGTATTTTACCTTTACTACTCACTTGCATAATGCCTTGAGTCTGTCTACCATACCCTCTAGATATTACAAAAACATCATCATAACGAGAGGCAAGAGCAATGACAAATGGTGTTTTACCCGATCCTCCCACAATCATGTTTCCCACAGAGACTATAGGAATAGTAAACCTTGTTTTTGCTCTCAACAAACGACGTAGACACATATAACCACCATACACGACAGATAGTGGTAAAAGTACAATACTTACCGCCCAATGATACCATTTAGGTTCAAAAAATAATTTCTCAAAAAATGCTTTCATACACACTCCTTTGCACCAAGTTTTTTTATTTCACTGCAAGTAAACCCTGCTTCTTTTCTTGCTTTAACATTAACATGTGGTCTATGCTTATCTAGTAAATCATACTTATCAAGTATCTCAAAATAGACATCTTTATTTTTATTTTCAAGTGCACATAGATGTTTAAACCACTTGTCACCTTTTTGTACATGGTCTATCTCTTCTTCATAAATAATATCTAACATCTTCATAAGTTTTGACACTTCGGGTATTTTTCTTTTATTCTTCAACCTATTAATAATTTGAGGGCTTACATCTAAGCCAGATGCTTCAAAATAACGTGGCACAATTGCCATGCGGTCTAGTAAGTTGTCAGCTGTATTGACTGAAGCTTCAAAAAGTCCTGAGTGCACAGGAAAGTCACCATACACAAAGCCGAGTTCTTCTAAGAGTTCTTTTAACATTTTAAAATGACGTATTTCATCTTCTGCTACCTCTAACCAATCTACTTTATAAGAGATTGACATCTCTGGATAACGATACACAGCATCTAACGCCAAATCAATCGCCGAATACTCAATATGGGCAATAGAATGCACCAGAGTTGCCAAGCCCTCTTTGCTTTCAAAGTCTTTTCTAGTAGGTAAATCTGAAGGCTTAACAATGTTACAGCGTTTTGCATAAGAAGGTGCATCAAAGACTTTTGGCATGAACCCCTCCTTAACACTAATCTCACTTTGGTTACAATATGCCAAACATTGCGTACAGAGTTTTTCTTTTAGAAAAACATCATCGCTACTAATGGCTTGTTCTAAAACGTCATAAAAATACATAAGAGAATTATAACATGGAAATCAAAATACAACCTATGGGTGCAACCCAAACAAACTGCTACATCGTAACTATTGATGGTAAAGACCTCATTATAGACCCAGGTATGGGTGCAAGCAAATGGGTAATGGACAACGTAACAAACCCTGTAGCCATCTTAAATACACATGGACATTTTGATCACGTATGGTCAAATCAGGCAGTTCAAGATGCCCTTAAAGTGCCTATTTACTGCCCCCAAGATGATGTTTTTATGCTTAAAAAATGTCCCCTCGGGCAACCCACTCCACAAAGTACCGCAGACTATGAGGTAGTAGGCGATGAAAAACTCATCATAAAAGGCATCTCTATACAATATAGACTCTTTAAGGGTCACACCCCAGGGTGTAGCATCATAGAGATAGAAGACGTATGGTTCTCTGGAGACTTTCTTTTTCAACAAAGCATAGGAAGATGGGATTTCCCCTTCTCGTCAGGCGAAGAAATGGTAAAAAGTTTAGAAAAAGCGATGACCATAAAAGGTGACTATACTGTCTACCCTGGTCATGGGTTAAGTACTACCTTAAAAAAAGAACAAGAAGTCATGCCTTATTGGATCGAACAGGTGAAACGTACGATTTAATTTTCCAAAACGTGTTTATCTAACACAAACGTAGTAAACTCACCTGTAAAAACAAGTTTCTCTGAGACAAAAGCTTCTACTAAAACCTGTTTCTTCTTGCCTTTTTTACTTGTGACCTTTGCTTTACACACCACAACATCACCAACTTTCACAGGGGATACAAACGTAGAGATAGATGCACCCAAAACAACATAAGGGTCATTCACTGCAGACATAGCAGCGTAATCTGCTGCCCCAAAAACAAAACCACCATGCACAAGCCCTTGAGCATCTGCACCCATTGTCCGTGTGGTGTGCAATAACGTCTGAGCATAACCTTGTGTAAGTTTTACAACTTTACCACAAAGTGAAGTGTCTATTTCCAAATGAGTATCGGGCGTCACTACTTGGCTCCAGCACATTTACCTACGGCACATTTACCCGCTTCACACTTCATAAATGGTTCCATTTCACCACTTTTTGTTGTCACCGGTTCATCAAAAACACCTTCCGTATAGAGAACATAGGTAAAGATTGCTGCGATGAGTAAAACAATAGCCAAAAGATAGAGTAAAAACTTTTTCATGATTTGGTCCTTTTAATTTTAAATATTAAGTGTATGATTATAGCAAAAGAAGAACTAGCCAATTTTAAAATTGTTTGAAGATGTAAGAAAAAAAGGAAAATGCTCCCAATAGACAAAAACTACAAGGAACATAAAGAAATTAATACGAGAACTTATAGCCTCTACGTCTTACCGTATGAATCACCTGAAACCCAAGTATACTCTTTAAACGTTTACGAATTTGATTGATGGCAACTTCAACCGTATTATCACTGACATATTCAGGTTCTTCCCATAGTGCATTAATAATTTCATCTTTAGAAAATACACGTTGTTTTCGTAGTGCTAAATACGCTAAAATATCAAAAGTCTTACCGTTTAAAGAAACTATCTTCTCATCATATTCTATACGTTTATTGGCAATGTCAATCACTAGTTTTTCTATGTTAATATGTGTACCAAAAAGATGTCTCATATTTGAGAGCACACGCGCAGCAATAAGATCTGGTGCATCACAGTGGTTACAAACAATGTCATCTACACCCAAGGCATAGAAAATAGCCTGTTGAGACAAGACTTCAGAGAGTATAATAATTTTTGTTTCACTTTTTTTCTTTTTTACCTCATTGACATAACGCTCTAAAGAAAACTTAACCCCTTCATCTACTATTATAACCAATTCATAATGTCTAAAGTCTGTAAAGTTTGTTGCATCATAAAGATCTTTTGCATTATCTACAATACAAATAAAATATTTATCTAATTCTTTTTCTAACTCTTTAACGTATTCATCGCTAAATCCTACGGTTAATATTCTCATTTAATTCCAATCACATCAAAGTGTAAAACCTTAAAGTTTTTCCACTTTTTCCATTTATTAGTGTATTTATAGCAAAATCTACCTTATTTAAAAATAAAAGTAGACTTTTTCTATACGTTTTTTACTTTGCTTTGTGTGCTTTAATATAGACCCTTTTAGGTGCAGGGTACCCTTCTATAGTCTTGGTGTTATCATGAGGGTCTAAAAAATCTTCTAAACTCTGTCCCTCAATCCACTCTGTCTTTCTTTGTTCAGTTTCATCGGTCACAACTGTTTCTAAAACTTCTATATTTTCAAACCCTGCTCTTCTACACCAATTCATTAATGCAGGAACAGTAGGCACAAAATAAATATTCGGTATTTTCGAGTATCTATCTTTAGGCGTAAGGCACATCTCCTCTTCACCATCTATCATAAAAGTATCTAATATAAGTTCTCCACCTTTATGCAAACCTTTATAGAGTGATTTAAGCATTAAGACTGGGTCTGAACGATGATATAAAACCCCCAAACAAAAGAGTACATCAAACTTATGTTCATAATACTCTACATGCTCTACACCTAGTAGTTCATAGGTAATGTCAGATTTTATGAAATGATTTATAAATTGAAACTGAGAATAATACATAGCAGAAGGGTCAAAACCAATGAGTTTTTTAGGCTCGTGAGTTAACATTCTAAACAGATAATAGCCATTGTTGCATCCAATGTCACCTACAACTTTATCTTTTAAATCAAAATGTGCTTCAAGCATATTGTATTTGATTTGACTTTGCCACTCTGAATCTATAAAGGTATGGGCAATTTGAAAAGGCCCTTTCCTCCATGGCATCATAGACTTTGCTATATCAAATATCTGTTTTTGTTCTTCTTTAGAGAGCTTGGAAATTTCTATAGTCACCTTGTCATCTAAACGTATCTCAACCTCATCATAGTGTGCCAAAGTTGCGATAGCATCTTGATAAGGTCTAATATTTTTCCATGTAAGCCATTTTTTTCGCTCAACTCTCAGTACGTTTAAATCCATATGCTATTTAACATAGGCCTTTTTAATCGTTTGAGGGAAAAGTGGCTTATTTGCTCCACGAGATACTGAAACATTTTCTATTTTTCTTACCACATCTTGACCAAAAACCACTTCACCAAAGATAGTATGTTTTCCATTGAGCCATCCTGTAGGTGCAAGTGTGATGAAAAACTGACTTCCATTTGTTTTAGGTCCACTGTTTGCCATAGCCAACAACATTGGTTTATCAAATACTACATTGGGTGCAAATTCATCATCAAAAGATTTTTTCCAAATTGACTCACCTGCTCTACCTGTACCTGTAGGATCACCACCTTGTATCATGAAACCTTTAATCACACGGTGAAAAATAATACCATCATAATAGCCATTTTTTGCATGTGTCATAAAATTTTCTACAGCCTTTGGTGCTACCTTAGGATAAAGCTTTAACTCAATCTTTCCAACATTCGTCTCTAGTACGACAATGTTCTTTTCAATTTTTGTACCCTCAACCGACTTTTTAATTTCTTTTACATTTACGTCTGCATACACATTGAGACTTAAACCCAATAGTAAGCTACCTACCAATAATTCTTTTAACATTTTTTTCCTTTTTTAATATATATCTTTGGATTATAACTACATTATAATTTAAAGATGTTTATTTCAGACATCTTTATTTGGCATAACTCATAGCCCTAGTCTCACGAATAACATTGACCTTTATTTCACCAGGATACTGTACTTTTTCTTGTACTTCTTTTGCTATCTCTTTACTTAAAAGCACAGCTTCGTTATCAGATATTTTTTGTGCATTCACAAAAACACGAATCTCTCTACCTGCATTAATAGCATACGCTTTCATGACATTTTTTTTGCTTAGTGCAATCTCTTCTACTTCTTTCACTCGTTTTGTAAAACTTTCTAAAACTTCTCTTCTAGCACCAGGACGTGCAGCAGAAAGTTTATCTGCCGCACATACAGCAGCAGATTCAACAGAATCAGGTTCTTCATGTCCATGATGTGCGTAAATAGCATTAATAATAGAAGGATGCTCCCCATGCTTCCGACATAGATCTACCCCTATATCTACATGAGAACCTCCATGTTCTTGTGTCAATGCTTTACCAATATCATGCAACAGCCCTGCACGCAATGCCAACTTTTCATCGCCACCCATTTGACCTGCAATGACTTTTGCCAAATAGGCTACTTCTAAGGTATGAGCCAATGCATTTTGTCCATAACTAGCACGATACTTCATACGTCCAAGCAGCTGAACAAGCTCCTTAGCCATAGGAAAAATTCCAAGATCTAAAAGAATATTTTCTCCCTCTTCATAGGTCTTTTCTTCAAACTCTTTTTCCACTTTTTGATGTACTTCTTCTATGTGCCCAGGATGGATACGTCCGTCCTCTATAAGCACTTCAATCACTCTAGTGGCAATAGCCCGTCTATAGAGGTTAAAACAAGACACCATTATAACCCCTGGTGTTTCATCTATAACAATATCTACACCCAAAAGCATTTCTAGTGTTTTGATATTTCTACCCTCTTTACCAATAATGCGTCCTTTATGTTCATCACTTGGTAGGGTAATAAAGTTTATAAGACGCTCACCTGCAAAATCTCCGGCATAACGTGTGGTCGCCTGTGACAAAATATAGTTTGCTTTTTTTTCACCTTCTCGTTTGGCTTCTTGTTCATATTTACGTACAATATCTGCTACATCAGCACGAGAACTTTCTTCTACCTTTTCTAAAATATATGCCTTAGCTTCTTCTTGTGTAAAGGAAGCAATTTTCTCCATAGCCGCAACTGTATTGTTAATCTCTTTTTGTCTACTCTCTTCAAGCTTTTGCGTATACTTTTCTAATGTATCCAACTTCTCTTCTCTAAGAGAAATTGCTTTTTTCTGTTGTTCTAATGCATGTTCACGTGCATCAACGGCCATTTCCCTATTGTGAAAAGATGTTTCAAGTGCTAACTCTTTTTCTCGTACTTTTATTTTTGAAGACTTTAACAACAATGTAGCTTCATGTTCTAACACTTTTGCTTTAGCTTTTGCTTCATCTTCTAAATGTACATAGTGATGACCTGAACTATTCTTAAACCATACATATGAAACCAAAGCCCCCGTAATTGCCCCTGCAACTCCTACTATTTCTAACATTATTTACCTCTTATTGGGTATTTTTATGGTGTGATTATACTATCTGCTCTTACATCATAGTGGTTTGTAAGCACCTCTTTGCTATAGCACAATGCACGTGCCACAAAAATAACCTCTTTTGTATTTTTATACTCTTTTTCAAAATATCTATCGTACATCCCTTTACCAAACCCAACACGTCTAAATGTTTTGTCCGTCCCAACTATAGGCACAATAGCTAAATCTATCTGTTTTTTCTTATATTGTTTTGAATTATTTGGTTCTTTAATACCAAACTGCTTTTTAAACAGTGGTAGTCGATATCTTACCACTCTAAAACTTTTACCTTCCATAAAAGGAACATAAATCCTTTTACCTTCTTTTCGTAATTGCACAATAAGTGGCATGAGGTTGACTTCCATACTTAAGGCAATATATAACAGGACAGAATTTACATTATTTGATTTAATCTTCTCATATAGAGCAGATACAATGTATTTATCTTTACGATAAGCACCTTGTTTACTTATTTTTCTTAAATGTGTTAAACTCTGTTTCCTAAAATCTGTTTTATCTATCATCTATTTTATTCCTAAGTGCTCTTTAGCTATACTCTCGACTATTATACCTAAAGGATTGTATTGCAGATTTATTTTTTAAAAAAGAGTATCTTTATTATGTTACCTTTGCTCTTTTTATTTACAGCCTGTGAAGATAAAAAATCTGACAATTCACATATTCCTATGGAAAATTCTACACACATTTTTACAGATGAAGACATTCCTCATGACAAAATGTATGAAGGGTCTGACCCTATTACTTTGACACTTATTGGTGACCAAAACTTAAGTGAAAAAGTGACTATTTCAAATAAAAAGTTAACATTCCATAACCTACAGCAAAGTGTTGTGCTTATCAATCTTTTCAATACTTCAAGCACATCTTCTATTTCACAAACAGTGGCCCTAGACAAATTGAAGAAAAAAAATAAAGAAGAGTTATTTATAGCGAGCCTACTTACAGATGAAAACTTAACACAACAGGAAATCTATACTTTTAAAAAAAATGAAAAAATATCACACCATTTTTTAACACAAGCTCAAAATAAAGCCTTTACGAAACTTTTACCTTCTTCCTTACATTTTAGTAAACAAAGAACATTGCCCATTACTGTTATCTATAAAAATGGAAATTATTATAGTCATTTTGAAGGGGCAACGCCTATTGAAATGATACAATACGATATAGAACAAGCCATCATCAAAAAACAATAAATAAAACCGATAAAGAGGTAAATAATGTTTAATATATTTAAAAAAGTACTAGGTAAGACCAATGATGCCATACATGATGTCGTACCTAAAAAAAAGAAAAATATCACCAAAGATGAATTTGAAGAGATATTGCTAGAATCAGATGTAAACTATACGTTAGTGGAAAAGCTTTTAGATGAATTGCCTGACAAGATTAACCGTATTCAAGCATTTAACTCTATGATTTCAGTTTTCCAATATACTATTCCTGAACCAAATAATGCAACACCTTTTGTTGAGATGATTATCGGTGTCAATGGTGCTGGAAAAACCACAACTATTTCAAAACTTGCACATCGCTACAAAGCAGAAGGTAAAGGTGTTATCTTGGGAGCAGGAGACACCTTCCGTGCAGCAGCCATTGAACAATTGACACGTTGGGCTACAAGACTTGATATTCCTATCATCGCTACACAACAAGGGCATGATCCCTCTGCTGTGGTCTTTGACACCATAAGTTCTGCAAAAGCCAAAGGGTATGAACATGTCATTATAGACACAGCAGGAAGACTACACAACCAAACCAATCTCAATGAAGAGCTTAAAAAAATGATTCGCATTGCCCATAAGGCACAAGAGGGAGCACCTCACAGAAAATTGCTTATTCTTGATGGTACACAGGGTTCATCATCTGTCAATCAAGCAAAAGCCTTTCATGACATGGTAGGTATTGATGGCATCATTATTACTAAGCTAGACGGCACAGCCAAGGGTGGTTCTGTTTTAAGTATTGCAGATGAGTTACAAATGCCCATTTTTTACATAGGTACAGGCGAGCAACCTGAAGACCTCATAACTTTTAAACCCAATGCCTATGTAAACACGATACTAGATGAAATTTTCATCTAGTATCATGCTAATGCTTCTACAAAGAAAAAGTTTTTCTATAGTTTTCTTCTAAACTTGTTTTATCTTTGTAGTCAATAATATCACCTATTTCTACTTCTAAAATTTGTGCCAATTTTTTATCGTTCAATGCATTTTTTAAAGCTTTGCCTGCATCTGTCTTAATGTAAATAGGTAAAATAGGTAGTCTATTTTTCAAAGCTATGATACGAGAGCCCTCTTTAAAAGTAGTTAAAGATTCATTTGTTTTATTACGTGTGCCTTCGGGAAAAATGAAAATACTCTCTCCACGTGCTACAGCCTTTTTAGTCTCTGCAAAAAACCCACTCATCTGTTCTTTTTCTCTATCGAGTAAAATAGACCCTGCATTACGTACAAACAAGCCAAAGAAAAAAGAGTTATAAAGCTCCTTCTTTGATATCCATGGACCAAATATATTGGTCTCTTGAAGTGCTATCTCTGTAATAGGTGGGTCAATAATACTTCTATGATTCACTACCACCAAATACCTACCATCCAAAGGTAACTTTTCCTTATTTTGCACATTTACAGTAATATTTAACGTTTTTAATTGTGCTTTAGAGTATGCAAGTCGTAGCTTCTTAATCTCCATTGGGTTTGTTTTGTTTCTAAGTCTAAACCCAAAACTATTGGTAAGATACAGCCCATAAATAAGTTGTTTTACTGCATTAAATGTCACATAAAATCCTTAAAGTTTTCGTGGAAAATTATAGCCAAAACATCTAAGATAGTACTTC
>JAYEFI010000038.1:0-18256 GCA_034658615.1 Campylobacterota bacterium | reverse complement strand
CCGTAGTGGGTTTTGCCTACGGCATATTTGTCATCACACACAGCATGAAATGAATGCACAAAATACAAGTAGAATTCTTTCTCTAAGCCATCAAATAATGTTGTATCATTTTGTATAAAAAGTTCGTTCCAACCCATATGTGGTACTTTTTGAGGATGGTCAAATTTTGTTTCATCAAAAGCCACTACTTTACCAGGGATGAGTCCTAAGCCTTCCGTACCATTAGAGTCTTTTGCAAACTCTTCAGAACTTTCAAAAAGTAGTTGCATGCCAAGGCAAATACCAAGTAAAGGTTTGCCTGAAGCAGCAAACGCTTTGACCGCTTCATCCATGCCATTGCTTTGTAGATGTTCCATAGCATCACTAAATGCACCAACACCAGGTAAGATGAGCTTGTCGTATTGTGAAAGTTTAGAGGGGTTAGACTCAAGTGTGGCATCTGCACCCACTTTTGCAAAAGCATTAATGACTGAGGCTAGGTTACCCATGTTGTAATCGACGATTCCAATCATGAAAAATCCTTTGGATTTTCAAATGAGGAATGAGGAATGAGGAATGAGGAGTGAGAGTTTTGCACTTTTTCGCCTTGCTTTAGATTATTGTGATTATAGCAAAAGTTGTTGAAATGTGTTAAAATGTTGAAAATTAAAGGAGAGTTTCATGAAAATTGCCATAGTTAAACTCTCTGCCATGGGTGACATTATCCATGCGATGGTAGCGTTACAATACATTAAAAAATCAAACCCAACCATACAGATTGATTGGATAGTCGAACAGGGATTTAAAGCCGTTTTAGAGGGGAACCCTCACATTGATAACATACTAACTGTCAATTTGAAAGCAATTAAAAAAGAGAAAAAAGCCATAGTTGAACAAGTAAAACTTGTGAAAAAGTATGCAAACAACAATTATGATTTAGTTATTGATGCACAGGGATTAGTAAAGTCTGCCATGACTGCCATGCTTTTAGGGAAAAATAGAGCAGGGTTTTCAAAAGATTCTATCCGTGAGGGGGTAGCCTCTTATTTTTATAGTCGTAAGGTAGACATTGCATATGATGCAAACACTATTGACCGTAATGCAAAAGTGATGTCTGAACCTTTGGGGGTGAATATTAGCTCACAAATGATACATGACAAGCATCCATTTTTGTACTACAGTGATGTGCCTGAACTAGAAATGTACCTCAGCCAAGAAAAGAAAAATATTGTTTTTGTCATTGGCTCTACATGGGAAAGCAGGAACTATCCAAAAGAGAAGTTTTTGACAATTGCCAATGCTTTGAAGCAAAATATATTAATTGCTTGGGGTAATGAAGAAGAACATAGTAAAGCAAAATGGATAGCAGACAATTCAGAATTTGCAACGGCACTACCTAAGATAAACCTCAATGCACTCAAAGCAGTCATTGCAAAGTCTGATTTACTCATAGGTAACGACACCGGCCCTACGCACATGGCATGGGGATTAAATATACCGTCTATTACCATTTTTGGTCCTACGCCTGTGAACCGTGTCTATGAAACAACAATTAACAAAGTGATTAAGTCTGACTCCAAAGTGAATCATTTTAAATTAGATAAAAATGATTTCTCTATTGTCGATATTGATGTAGATATAATTGTCTCTATGGCTAAGGAGCTTATAAATGCTTGATGTTATCTATTTGGGTTTATATAAATTGTTTGCTTTTTTTATTTGGCTTTTGCCTGAAAGTTGGTTTAGAGGTTTCATACGCTTCCTAGCAAAATTTGCCTACTATGCAAGCAGTAAAAGGCGAAAGATTATACATGATAATCTTGATTTAGCATTTCAAGATAGTATGAGTGAAAATCAGAAAAAACAGATAGGGGTTTTTGCGTATATGAACCTGCTAGATACTACCTTTGGTCTCATGAAACGTGACAAAATGGACATTGATGAGGTGATGAAAAATGTTTCTTTTGATGGTGCAGATATTGTCGAAAAGTATCAAAAACAGGGCAAACCTTTTTTATTTATTTCTGGTCATTATGGTAATTGGGAACTTATAGCACCTGCGATTGCTGCTAAGTTTGATATTACTTTTGTAGTGGTAGGACGTAAGTTGGACAGCGACGTGATGGACAATGTACTCAAAGCGAGTCGTGAAACCTTTAACGTAGAATTGGTCTATAAAAATGGCGCTACAAAAGGGTGTATTAGGGCTATAAATAAAGGTAAGACTGTAGGTATTCTAACTGATCAAAGTATACGTAAAAATCAGTCTGTAGATGTAACATTTTTTGATAAACAAGCCACACATACACCTTTAGCTTCTATTTTGTCTAGAAAGTTTGAGATGGATATGATACCTATTTATATCTCTACAGATGACTACAAGACTTACAAGGTAAAAATATATGAGCCTATAGCAACAATCAAAACAGACAATGCTGAAGATGATTTAGCTTTACTTACACAACAGCAAGCTGATGTCATGGAGAAAGTGATTAGAGAAGACCCAAAACAATGGTTTTGGATGCACAAAAGATGGAAAGGTTTTAAACATGAAGTATGATGTTGTTTTTTATGTGGCTTATCCTTATTATTACCCACACTTTTTACCTATAGGAAAAGCACTCAATAGTGCAGGGCTTAATGTGCATTATGTGCTCTCTACAAAACAAAATACAGTCCTCATGGAAACAATAGCTAAAGAGGAACAACTCTCTTACTCTTTAGGAGATGAACTTTTGGAGACCATAGAAACAGATGTGATACTTTTTGCTTCTGTGCCTAGTGAAACTTTAAACACAAAGGCAAAAAAAGTTTTTTTATGTCATGGAACAGGTACAAAACAGTGTGGTTTTGAGAAAGCACTAGAACGCTGTGATATTGTGTTGGTAGAGGGTGACTATAGATACAACTACTATACAAGCCAATTTCCTGCATTAAGTTATAAGATTAAACAAGTAGGGTACTCAAAGCTTGATGAAATTGTCAATACTGCTTCAAATGATATTGTGAAACTCAAAGAAAAGTATCATATAAACAATACAAAAAAGACTATTTTATATGCACCTACATTTTTCCCATCATCTATTGAAAAGATGTCAGATACGTTCCCTCATGATTTCAAAGAGTGTAATATTTTGGTAAAACCGCACTATTTGACGTGGGAGCGAAAACGGTATGCCACACAGCGTAAAAAACTTCAAAAATGGAAGCAGTATGACAATTGTCACATTTTTGATGCAAGCGAGTATAATCTTATTCCTTTTCTTATTATTTCGGATGTAATGATTTCAGATGAAAGCTCGGCGATTTTTGAGTTTGCTTCACTCAATAAACCCGTGATTATCAATAAGTTTTTAAAATTGCGTTGGTCCTACTATTTAAATCCTAAGAAACTTTTTAAACGTATGGATACAAATATGAATCGTTATAGAGTGGTAGGAGAAAACCCAGAAAGCTATAAGGAGATGCTAAAAGTTACAAAAAAAACTTTAGAAGATAGTAGCGACTTTGAACAAGCTAGACTCACTTTGGCACAAGATATTTGTGGTACAATTGATGGCAAAGTATCTGAACGAATAGTAGATGTTATAAAGGAACTACGTGTCAAATAAAACAGTATTAACCTATGGAACTTTTGACATGTTTCATATAGGACATCTAGAGTTACTCAAAAGATTAAAAGCTTTAGGAAACAGACTTATTGTCGCAGTCTCTACTGATGATTTTAATGAAATAAAAGGTAAAAAAACCATTATACCTTATGCACAAAGAGCAAGTATTGTTGAAGCTATTAAGTATGTTGATAAGGTGATTCCAGAAAATAACTGGGAACAAAAAGTGAGCGATGTAGAAGAACATGAGGTAGATATTTTTGCTATTGGCGATGATTGGGAAGGAAAATTTGATTTTTTAAAAGAACAATGTGAAGTGGTTTACTTAACAAGAACAGGTGGCATTTCATCGACAGATTTAAAAGAACAACTTGAAAAAATATCTAAAATTAACTTGAATGATATTAATACAGCATTTGAAATACTACAGCAATTAAAGAGTGATTTTGAATAATACAACACATTTAGATTATACTAAGTACATTAACTATGTTGCAGTTGCATATGCTTTGGTATTTCCTCTTTCTCGTGCAGGTATCTCTTTCTTTACAGCTTTACTACTGCTACTTTGGCTCTTGGAAGGTGGGTTTAAAAGAAAATTATCTCTTATGCTAGGGAATACCGTTGTTTTATCTCTTTTTGCGTTTCTTGCTTTTAATTTAATTTCACTTTTATGGACCAATCATTTAACCGAATCCTTTGATTATATACGGCGTTATTGGTACCTGTCGGTTATTTTAGTACTTTTTACGAGTATACAAAAAGATTTTATACCTAAAATACTCTCTTTTTTTATTTTGGGTATGTTCATTAGTGAAGTAATATCTTATGGTGTCTTTTTTGAATGGTGGGAGTTTAAACATGCTACTACTGCAAATATTTCTCCGTTTATGCATCACATTGAGTACAGTGTTTATTTGGCATTAGCAGCGCTTATTATCATGGGCCGTATTTTTTCGCACCGTATGATAAAGACTAAACTTATTTATATAGTTTTTTTTATTACAATGAGTGGAAATTTATTTTTAACTGAAGGACGTACGGGTCAGCTAGCACTGGTTTTTGGTTTGTTAACATTGGCACTTGTAAATTTTAAAAATAAATTTAAAGCATTTTTTCTCTCTAGTGTTATTTCCTTAACACTTTTAAGTGCAGCTTATGTGTTTAGTGATACCTTTCAACATCGTGTTGCAGACGCAAGTAGTAGTTTAATTAATGTGATTAACAATCAAGATTATTGTTCATCCTGGGGTGCACGGGTTGGTGCCTACATTACTGCAAAAGATATTGTTGTGACACATCCTATTGTAGGAGTAGGGATAACCGACAATATGGATATCTTTCGAGGTTTATTAGATACAAAATATCAATATATGGCTTGCATACGTGAATTGGAACATATGCACAATCAATACCTTCAAATACTGACACAACTAGGTTTTCTAGGACTCTTTATATTTATATCCATTTTTTACAATTTGGGTAATATAAAAATAAAAAATAGAGAATTTAGAAACATTAAATATGTATACCTTGCTATCTTATTTGTGGGTTTTATCGCCGAAGTACTCTTTCATAGGGCTTTTTCTTTAGCACTTTATTCAGTCATGGTTGGCTTAATTTTGGCTCAAAATAGGGTTGAGAATGAAGTATAAAGTTTTATCTGACACCTACACACATTTAGTTAAAAACGTAAGAGAATACTTTCTTGAGGTAGAAACAAATATATGGGATAGAAGAAATAAAATAAAAATACTTTTGTTTCAAAAAGAAGAAATCACTATTAAGTCATTTAAAATTCCGCATATTGTCAATAAAGTTGCCTATACTTTTTTCCGTGATTCAAAAGCAAAAAAATCTTATGAGAACTCTTTGAAAATTATGGATTTTGTACCTAAGCCTATTGGCTATACAGAGTTTTTTAAATTTGGACTACTGGATGAGAGTTATTTTCTGTGTGAGAAGTTTAATTATGATTTCACAATAAGAGAAGTGCTTATAGATAATCATTATGACGATAAAATGAATATTTTTCAAACTTTCGCAGACTTTACTTACGACTTACATGAAAATGGGATAGAGCATTTGGATTATTCTCCAGGTAATATACTGATTCGAAAACTTGATAATACCTATGAATTTAAAATCATTGATGTCAATAGAATGAAATTTAAAACTTTCACAATGCAAGAGCGACTAGAAAACTTTTCAAAGCTTTGGGCTAGCAATGAAGACTTAAAAATCATTGTTGCAGCCTATGCAAAGAAAATAGATATAGAAGAAGAGAAAGCTATTGATATTGCATTAACTGCATCACAAAAACATAAAGATAAGAAGAATTTAAAGAAGAGACTTAAAGGAAAAAAAGTTGTCGATTAATCATATATCTGTGGTAATTATGGCAAAAAATGCAGAAGAGACCATTGATCGGTCATTGGCATCATTGGGTGCTTTTCCTGAAGTGATTCTTTACTTAAATGATTCGACCGACATGACAGAAACAATTGCCTCTGCTTATGACAATGTGAAGATAGTAAAAGGTAAATTTATTGGTTTTGGAAAAACAAAAAACAGTGCTACTGAGTATAGCAGGAATGACTGGATACTCTCACTAGACAGTGATGAGGTTTTGAATGAAAAATTAGTCAATGAAATACAAAGTTTAGACACAGAAAACATAAAAAAAATATATAGATTAAAGCGTGACAATTACTTTTTAGGACATCAAACACAAAGTCAAGATACCATCACACGGCTATATAATAAAAAATTTACTAAATTTAATGATAATGCAGTGCATGAAAAAATATTACACCCTAAAGGAGCAATCCTCCATACTTTAAAACAAAGTTTTGTACATCTCAATATTACCAATATCAATCAAACACTTACAAAAATTATACAATATACTGATTTAGGGTCTGAAAATAAAAAAACATGTTTTTTCCTTATTGTGATTGCTAAATCTCTTTTTGCGTTCTTTAAAACATATATAATTCAAGGAAATATTATTAAGGGGTGGGTAGGGTTTGCACTTGCTATAAACTCTGCAAACAAACGCTATTATAAATACCTTAAACAGTATATATATTGTCAAAATGAAAAAACAAATTCACTAGATAGATAAATGAAACATTTTTTAATTTATATTTCTCAACCATATAGTATACCTATTGGAAAACCATTAGAAATTGAGATAGAAAAACGAGGGTATGTTTGTAAATGGTTCTGTGATGAAAAGCAGACACAGGACAACTTTTCTGATACATCGAGACTCTTACAAAATGTAGAAGATGTGATGCAGTATAATCCAGACATTGTATTGGTAGCTACCAATGTTGTGCCAGACTTTTTCTCAGGCATAAAAGTACAAGTATTTCATGGGTTTTCATCAGGTAAACGTTCAGAAGCTAGAGGTCATTTTAACATACGAGGTTTTTTTGATCTATATTGTACACAAGGTGAGACTACCACTGTACCCTTTAGAAAATTACAAGATAAACATCAATATTTTGAAGTGATAGAGACTGGCTGGTCTAAAATGGATCCACTTTTTCCTTTAAAGAAGAAAGAAGACAGTACTTTACCTACTGTCATGATTAGTTCAACGTTTACTACGCGTTTGAGTTTGGCTAAAGATGAAGAAGTTATACAAGAAATTAAAAGACTTTCTTATTTGGGAAAATGGAATTTCATTGTAGTACTTCATCCTAAAATGGAAAAAGATATTGTAGAAAAGTTTCAAGCGATACAACATGAACATTTTACTTTTTATAACACAACAGAACTCATACCACTCTTTGAGAAAGCAGACGTAATGCTCTCAGATACGACTTCTGCTATTATAGAATTTATTTTACAAAAAAAACCTGTAGTTACCATACGAAATAAGCAACCCGAAGCATATATGATAAATATAGAAGAGTCAAGTCAAATTGAAAATGCACTGGATGTAGCATTCTCTAGACCTACTGAACTTATGCAAGAGATTAATGCATTTATAGCACGTACACATCCCTATAGTGATGGAGAATCGTCATCTAGGGTAATTGATGCATCTATAAAAGTTTTAGAAAAAGGCACAAAGCGTAAACCTTTAAATCTTATACGGCGGTATAAGATACGAAAAAAATTAAAGTATTGGAAGGTATGGTAATGCGTGAACCATTTATTTGGGACAAGTACTCTGACCAGCCTTATCCGTTAAAAGATAAAATATATAAAAAGAAAATGCGTAAAAAGCATATGTGGGCGTATATTCCTCTGTTGATAACTAATATTTTTTTATTTCCATTAACTGTTTTGATAATGAAAATTTTTAAAGGTCAAACTATAGATAAAAAATTTTTTTATGGGATGGGTGTTGATGTAGATAAAGGTGATGTGCAAAAAGAATTAATAGAAGAGCTTGGCGTAAAATATTTACTCATACGTATGCCATTGTGGGAAATGCATAGAGTAGAAGAGTATGTTATCTTTGCTAAATCTTTTGGAGAGGATAAGCAGATACTTCTGAATATCTTACAAGATAGAGAACATATAGAAGATAGAGAACTACTCAAAAAAGACATAGAAATTATTTTTGATAGATTTGGTACTTTTGTAAAGGAGTATCAAGTTGGAAATGCAATAAACCGTACAAAATGGGGTTTTTTCTCTATGGATGAATATTTGGGTTGGTATGAAGTGATTCAGAATATACGTGATGAAAAATACCCGAAGTTAAAACTCATAGGTTCATCGGTGATTGACTTTGAATACCACTACACCATTCGCACCCTTTTTAATTTTTTCAACATAAAATATGACGCTTTTTCTTCACTACTGTATGTCGATAGGCGAGGTGCACCCCAAAATGTCCAAATGGGAATTTTTGATACCAAAAATAAGATAAATATGCTTTATGCATTGACTAAATTATCGTCTAAAACTTCAAGTGAAATATATATTACAGAAGTGAATTGGCCTTTGTCAAATACAGCACCTTATGCACCTACATCTGAAGTAGAATGTGTTAGTGAAGAAGCTTATGAGAAGTTTATGCTCTCCTATCACGCTGTATCGTTAGAGAGTGCTAAAATACAAAGAGTTTACTGGCACCAACTTGTTGCAGCAGGCTATGGACTTGTTGATGATAGAGGTGAGGTGGTTCGTAAAACTAAAGCATTTGAAAGTTACAAAAAAATGATAAAAGCTTCAAATTAAATCTTGACAGAAGTTATTATCTCTTGACATGTTTTTATATTTGGAAATGTATAGGTTGAACCAGAAACATTTGTCTTAGAAATGGCAATAGACTTTCCTATTTTTGCGTTGAGTGCTAATTGTATATCACTTGGCTTATCCCCTATGAGCCACGATTGATTTAAGTCTATAGTGTAATGGTTTAAACAGTCTTCTATCATGCCTATATTTGGTTTACGGCAATGACATTGTGCTTCAGGTGTATGTGGACAATGGTACACTTCTCGTATGGTGATTTGGTGTTCTTTAAATTTGGAAAGCATCCATGATGTTAGGGTATTAAAATCTTCAGTAGTATAGTACCCACGTCCTATACCAGATTGATTGGTAACAATAAAAATTAAAAAATCATGTTTTATAAAATAAGATACAAGTTCAAATATACCTTTTGTAAATTCAAAATCTTCTATTTTGTATACATAGCCATGGTCTAGATTAATAATACCATCACGATCTAAGAAAAGAGCCTTGTATCCCATAAAATTAGTAAGCTCCATCTTTCTGTAATACAACTTTTATCGTTTTTATGAGGATGACTATATCTAACCATAGGGACCAATTAAGTACATACCATTTATCTGTTTTGACCCTGTACTCATAGTCTGTATCACTCCGACCACTCACTTGCCATAGTCCAGTAATACCAGGTTTCACCATTAGGTAATATTCTGCATAGGATTTATAATATTTTTCAAGTTCTTCTTGCAATACAGGTCTAGGACCTACAAAGTGCATTTCTCCACGTAGTACATTAAAAATTTGTGGTAATTCGTCTAAAGAGGTTTTTCGTAAGAATTTTCCAACTTTAGTAACGCGAGGGTCATCTTTAAGTTTAAAACTATTTTCCCACTCTTCTTTTAGTATTTCATTTTCCGATAAAAGTAGTTGAAGTCGCTCTTGTGCATCACTATACATACTTCTAAATTTATATGTTGGGACTATTTTTCCATTTTGTCCTACACGATTATGAGCAAAGAAAACAGGTCCTGATGATTCTTTTTTAATAAGTATGGTAATAATGCCAATAATTGGTAATAATATGGGTAATGAAAGAATGGCTAAAAAGTAGTTAAACATCAGTTGTATTAAACGTCTATACCAACTCACAAGTCTATTTTGGTAAATAATAAGGTTTGTACGTGTATTGGAAAGTTCATAAATATGAGAGTGTGTTAAATCATAATCTCCTATGAGTGGTATAAATATCACTTCATCTTTATATTTCATTTGAGAGTCTAAAATTTTTTGAAGTGTTTGTTGATCATTGCCTTTTGAGTTAATAAAAACAGTTGAGAACTTTTCATTTGTTTTTGCTTTTACGTAACCTAGGTAAGGGTTTCCGTAGATCTCCTCAGTTAAGAAAGGGTCGTCTCCATGGATTTTTGCTTTTTTTTGCCATAACCCAATACGAAAAAGAGACTTTTTACTCAAGTTTTTCGCAAGAGGAATAAAAAAAGCCATAAAAAGAAAAGCAACTCCTATGACAAGCCTAGAGTAGTTTTCTATGGATTTTGTCATCGCCAAATAAGCAAAGACTAAAATAGCAGAAAAGAGTAATACTTTTATCACTATACGACTTTCATGCCAAAAATCATAACGGTAGGTATAAATACCTTCATATAAAAAGAGTGAAAGAAGTATAATATAAAGTGGGTAAAAATTGAAATAAGTTTGAAAAGAAATAGTATGTATATTCGTTAAATCAAATGAATTTCTCACTAGGAATGCAATATATAAAGAGAGTATAACCATAAGTATATCTAAACCAATAAATATACTTTTTGAGAGGATGTTTTTCATAGTTTACTTCTTCATTAAGTCATTATTGTTTTGGGAGAATCGTTGCATTACCTTCAAGTAAAATAACAGTTGATTTTTCACTTTTGTCTTGATGTGTGACTTTAAGAAGAGCATTTTCAGAACGCTTAACCACTTGCTCTCCTTTTGAGACGGTATACTCTTCATTGATACTCATGACTCTATCACGTTTACTTTCGCTTCCACAACCTAGCATAATAATACCAAATAGCATATATATAAATAAATTTTTCATTTCAATCCTTAAAAGAGTATACCGTTTTGAGGTATACGTGTAATAAATGTAACAGAGTTTGATACTTCATCAATACTAACCGATTCAATATATAGTGTAGGTACAATGCTAGAAGGGTAGGCATCAAGAGAACTATTTGAATAATCTATAGTAATTGTTGCTGGTTCAGAAGTTTCATTCTCTTCATCACTAACAGTATATTGTACAGGAGTGGGGTCATTTGTAAATGACCTGTCTGGCGTAAAGGTTATAATACCTACATCATCTACTGACCATTTACCCTCGCCATTGACAGAGAGTACATTATTATCTTTATCATTATCAGTATCTTTTCCACCTAGAAAACTCACAGTGTTTTTAGACATGTCATTTTGTCTGTCTGTATCATTTTCTAAAATATTGTAACTAACGATACTTCCAGTTTCGGCACTAATTTTGTCATCTTTTGTTGTGGGTGCAGAGGTGTATTTTACATAAGGTGTTTGTATCGCTTTTAGCCAAACATTTGCCATCTTTTCATATCCGCTTGCATTTGGATGTGTTCTTGTTGCATAGTCACTTTGATTGAGATTGGCCTCTTCCATGTCAACTAATGTAAGGATGTCACCTTTCCCCCAACGTGTATAAAATAATTCTTCTACATTTTCATTGAATCTTGCAACTTTTAAATCATATTCACGCCTATTGATAATTTTTGCAAGAAAGACTCTAACTGTTTGTCCTGTTTGGACTTCATAAGCATCAATCTCATTTAAAATTGCATTGAGACCATAAACTAATGTACTATTATCATTTGATCCAATATGAAGTAGAATACTATGAGGTTTTGCGTTATATATAAAAGAGTATGTTTTTTCTGATATATCATGGCTTGTCCAGTCTGGATGTCCTTCATGATGTGCATCAAATGCTAGTTTAGCGGAAGAACCACTAATCTGTGAACCTACAAAATCAACATCAATCCCCGCATTTTTAAGCGAATGCCATAATGACTGTCTATATCCAACACGTATGTTTACTTTTTCAGTTAGTTCTTCATCGGTGACACCATCTGTGATAGAATCACCTAATGGCATGATTCTTATAGTCTCTGCTGAGAGTGAGAAAGTAAATATTGAAAATATAAGTAATATTTTGGATAATAAGCTATTGTATGACATTAAGTTACCCGCCTTTAAATTTTTTTGTATACATCATTATATGTAAGTGAGATAATACACTTTTTTGACTAAATAAGTGGTTATTGATAGCAATCAAGCAAAGTTTTTATATAATAGCTACTTTTAAAAAATGTGAAGAAACCGTATCTATTTTTAGAGTTTCTTTTAAGGATTATAAATGAAAGTACTTTTTACCTGTGGTGATAGACCACTTATGGCTAGAAACAAATATTATCGTAATTTACTCAAAGAGAAGTATGACTATAGGGAATGTGTTTCACATGGTAAAACCTATGCGACAAGACTCCCAAGTATTTTTGCTAGATTGCCTTTTATGCTTTGGAAAAAAGATATATTTTTTGTAAGTTACATGGGATACTTTTTAGTGATATTTATACGACTTTTTTCAAAAAAACCCATTGTGTTTGACTATTATGTCTCTTTACATGACATGATGACAGGTGACAGAAAGTTATTTACAGCAGATAGCTGGAGGGGTAAGTTTACTTTTTGGCTCGATAAACGCTCTTTGGAGTTAGCAGACTATATTATTGTAGATACCACACCACTTATAGAACAAGCTGTAAATACATATGGAATAGACAGATCTAAGTTTATGAGATTACCTGTAGCAGTAAATGAAGAGCTTATCTATCCAGTATCTGTACCTAGACACAAAGAAGTATTTACCATGGTATACATGGGGTCATATATACCTTTTCATGGTGTTGATATAGTCATGAAAGCGGCTAAAATACTACAAGATAAAAATGTTGATGTCCATTTTTTAATGTTAGGGAAAGGTCAAACCTATGATGCTAATGTTGCCTTGTCTAAAGAGCTAGAGTTGCAAAATGTTGAGTTTATCTCTTTTGTTACTATGGAAGAGCTGAATGTATATTATAATGCTTCTGATGTTACTTTAGGAACATTTAGTGGTAGTGAGCGTTCAAAACTCTATATTACCAATAAAGGTTACGAATCTTTTGCTGTAGGTAAGCCACACTTGACACTGGAAAACAATGCGTTAAATGAACTTTTTACAGACAACAAAGATATATTTTATATTAAAGAGCCAAGTGCCGAAGCATTGGCTCAAAGAATTATTGAGATAAAAGAAAATACAGACTTGTGTGACAATGTTGCGGCGAATGCACTTAAACTCTACACAGAGACACTCAATAATGAAAAAGTGACACAGATGTTAGAAGAAGAGATATTAAGTAAACTCTCCTAAGAGAGAGCTTATGCTTTAGGGTACAAAGCAGTAGGTATGGTATCTACTGGGTCATACAGCACATCGGTGTAAGCTAAGAGTAAAAAAGGCTCTTCTTGTGTATTTATAAATGCATGGGCTACATTTGGTGGGATGACTACAGTTTTTGGTTTATCTGCTGAGAGTTTAATAATGATTGTCTCTTTTGTATCCATATCCATTAATTTTAAATCAGATTGACCTTGAAGTAGGGTAAACCATTCTGTTGCTTTATCATGGTAGTGGTCACCACGTACCTGATTTAACCCCGAAGCATAGGTGAGGTATATCTCACCCGTATGCTTGGGTAAACCCTCTTCATAGCCATCTATAACTTTCATAAACCAGCCTCGTGTATCACCAAGCTTTTTACGTTCAATTAGGGTAATTTTATCTTTTAAAGCCATAAGATTAAAAGTTCTCTTCTACAATATCTCTACCTGTTAGCACACATTGGTCTGTCCATAGGTATTCCCATTTACCAAATCTACCAACACCATAGATATTGAGTGATGCGAGGTAGTCTAGCACTATTTGTCTGTCTGCTTCCATACCTTCATAAAAGATGATGTTTCCATAAGGAAGAATCCTCGCATCTTGTACTACAATGTCTTCTCTTTTGAACAGATCCATTTCAATACCTCTGGTGATAATGTCTTCTACTAATGCATCACCTTCTAATGCTAAATCTTTTCTGTCTGAAAAATAGACTTCAAACTGGACTGAAGAGCATCCTTCTGGTGCATTGTCTGGTGATTTTATACTTGGAGAGTAACATCTAGCAGGTAAAAACTCTTCATCATAAATATAGTACCAAAGGTGCTTAGCAAGATCAGGTTTGTTAAATCCTAATGATACAATAGCTACAGATGAAGGAAGAAGTTTTTGACTTGCATCTACAACATTTTGTGGCACTTCTGGTAGGAGTTCTATCATGTGAGGTATAGGAAGACTTGATACTAGGTTTTCATACTTTTCTACAGTACCATCAGAAAAAGTGACTTCGTTGCTATTTGGGTTAATGGCTGTGGCTTTCTTATTGAGTTTAATGCTACATGCTTTTTGCATGGTTGTTAAAAAGCTCTTATACCCACCTTTTTTAGGATAACGCATCTCTTTTGCATAATACGCATTGGGTATATCTGAGGTGTAAGAACCTAGAAGTACCTCTTCCATATTGGGTTGCGAAAGTCTAGTTCCTACCCATGTTGTAGAGAGTTCTGAAGCATCCATTGTCCAATATTTTCTAGTATATCGCATAGGAAACTTTTCTGCAAAGTAGTCACCATACTGTGCACGTAACCAAGACTCATAGTCTGTAATAGTATGTTCTTTATCTGCATTTTTGATAAAATCTGTAATGATTTTTACTTTTGTCTTAGCAGGTAAAGGAAAAAGGTTGTTTTGAGCAGGGTGCTTTACCCAACACCCTTCATAGTAATTAGATGCTTCTGGT
Source organism: Campylobacterota bacterium (assembly GCA_034658615.1). Taxonomy (GTDB): domain Bacteria; phylum Campylobacterota; class Campylobacteria; order Campylobacterales; family Sulfurovaceae; genus Sulfurovum. The sequence goes on along the minus strand of JAYEFI010000038.1, from coordinate 3,498 downwards.
GCATGTTTATGGTAAGGTGTTTCACCATACATGAGTTCTTGTACATATGCATCACTTGCAAAAGAGAGGTGTACAGATTTGTCAAATCTAAACCCATCTAATGTAAAGTTTCCACAAAGTCCTCCCCATTCGGAGTCTTTTTCATATACAGTTGCATCTATATTTTTAAGTCCTAAGTGGTAGGCTGCTGAAAGACCAGATATTCCAGCACCAAGTACGATAGTTTTATTACTCATATATTTTTTCCTTTAACTTTTACTTGTTTTTAATATTGCATCTTTTAGTGATGTATTTTGTTTCCATTTTGGGACAAGTAGACCTTTATTCCATGGAAGCATCACTTCTCTGTCACGGTATGGGCGTTCTCCCCACGTGATGTCAAGTGTTTTACCTGTAGCACTTTCGTAGACTTTGGCTAGTTTTTTGAGAGGCATACACTCTGAAGAACTAACTACAAAGGATTTACCTGCATAATGAAGCTCCGTATCTGAGAGCAAAGCTTCTATCATTAGCATATATGCCTCGACTATGTCTTCAATATAACTAATGTCTATGACTTGATTTCCAGGGGACATACCTAGGTTCTCTCCAGATTCAGCCAGTCCTTTCCATAGGTTAAAGACTTTTTTACGGGTATCACCTTCTCCAAATGTATCATTGAGTTTGATGGTGACAAAGTTAATCTTTTTTGTTTCATAATAAAATTTGGCTATATCTTGAAATGCTTGTTTTGTAGCAGCATAAAGATTGACTGGGCTATAGTCTTTGTTGTCGTAGTGTTGCCAAAATGTGCCTGTATTGATGAACCATGTAGTATCTGATTTTACCGATGCCTCTAAGAGTCTTGTACCAAAAGTAATATTGGAAAGTATAAGTGCATCTATTTCATCTTCTTTATGTTGTGCTAAAAAGAGTGAAGCTAAATGCAGTACACCATCAGGTTTGATAGATTGAAAATACTTAACAAGCGCTTCTGTATTTCCATTGTCTACATAAAAAATAGCTTTTTCATTTATGCCCGTTCTATTAGAGTGCTCTCTTACAATGGCATGTATTTCATGACCTTGTAAGATGAGGGTATCTATGAGTGCCTTAGCAACAAAACCAGTACTCCCTGTAACAATAATTTTCATGTGTTTATCCTATAAATGGAGTATGGAAGTCGCAGAGATTTGGAAATGTTAAGTCTCTATCTGAGACAATAGCATCTGTAATACCCCAGTCAAAACCTAAAGACTGAGGGTTTATGCCACCATCATTATTGGGTGCATACATAGATGTTTGCATATAGGTCACATTGGTATTATCTTCTAGAGACAAAAATCCATGGGCACATCCTTTAGGAATATAAAAAATATAGCCGTTCTCTTCACTGAGAGTTTGGCTGATATGCTCTCCATAGGTAGGAGAATCTTTCCGTATATCTACTACGACATCTAAGATAGAACCTCTTGAGACGTACACCATTTTTTCATGGTCCTCAGGAGGTGTTTGAAAGTGCATGCCTCTGAGTACATTTTTTTGGGAAGTAGAATAATAACTTTCTTTAAAATCATATTTTAATCCATACTCTTTAAAGGTGTCAGCATGAAATGTTTTGACAAATTTACCTCTATTGTCGCCTAAGATTCTAGGTTTAATAAGATAAAGCCCCTCAATTTTAGTTTTGATACATTCCATTATCTAGTCCATTCTATTTCTTTTTTCTTTGCATCATTTATATACGCATTTAGGTCTTCGTCTGTAGATATATATGCATTTGTATAGTATGCTTTGTACCATGTTACTGTTTTTTCAAAGGTCATATGGCTATTCCAAACACTTTTCCATTCTAAAAGAATATTTGCTTTAGAACAATCTAGCTTCAGTAGGTTTGCTTCATGTAAAGGTTTGTCTACTTTGGCAATGGTGTAATCTATATCATCCCAATGTTCCTTTACTGACTCTACTACTTTTTGTACTGTAATAGAACCTTCATTCTCTGGACCAAAGTTCCACCCCTCTGCAAACTCTTTTTTACCCTCAAGAAGTTTTTGTCCTATATTTAGATAGCCACTAAGTGGTTCAAGCACATGTTGCCAAGGGCGTGTTGCATGAGGACTACGTATATCGACTTTTTCCCCTTGACTAACCGATAACATAATATCTGTCATCAGTCTATCCATTGCCCAGTCTCCACCACCTATAACATTTCCAGCTCTACAACTTGCTAGTAAAATGTTATGTGTTTTACCATAATCATCTAAATTGAAAAATGAGTTTCTATAAGAGTTTACCACAAGCTCTGCACAGCCTTTGGATGCACTGTATGGATCATAGCCACCCATTGGGTCATTTTCTCTATATCCCCATAACCACTCTTTATTTTCATAGGCTTTGTCAGATGTGATATTGACAATAGCTTGTACTGAAGATGTTTTTCTAGTAGATTCAAAAACCTTAATAGTACCCATTATATTGGTCTCAAAGGTATCTACTGGTTCATCATAAGAGAGTCTAACTAGTGGTTGTGCTGCTAGATGAAAAACAATGTCAGGTTGGTATTTGGAAAAAGTAGCATCAAGTTTTTCTTGATCACGAATATCACCAATGATAGATATCATTTTAAAATCAAGAAGACTTAAATGGTTAGGAGTAGTAGGTGCCTCAAGAGAATAGCCCACAACTTTAGCACCCATTTTAGTAAGCCAATAGGCTAACCATGAACCTTTAAAGCCTGTATGTCCTGTAAGTAGTACAGTTTTATCTTTATAAATTCCACCAAACAGGTTAGTCATTCCATACAACCCATGGTGCTTTGTTCGCATCGAACATGTCATTTAAAGAAACTTTATCACGTAAGGTATCCATAGGTTTCCAAAACCCTTCATGTTTAAAAGCATTAATCTCGCCATCTTTAGCCAAGTTCACAAGAGGAGCTTGTTCAAATACAGTACTGTCGCCCTCCGTAATATAGTCAAATACTTTTGCATTACAAACAAAGAACCCTGCATTAATCCAGTGTCCATCACCTTTAGGTTTTTCTATAAAGCTTGAGACTTGACCCTCTTTTGTAATTTCTAAGGCACCAAACCGTCCTTCAGGTTGTACAGAAGTCATGGTCAGTGCATTGTCATGAGAGTTATGAAAGTCAACCAGTTCTTTAATGTTGATGTCCGATACGCCATCACCATAAGTTAACATGAAGTCTTCATCACCTATGTATTTTTGTGCTCTTTTTATACGCCCACCTGTCATGGTGTTTAGTCCTGTATCGACAAGAGTTACTTTCCAAGGTTCAGAAGAGTTGTTATGTATTTCCATGTTATTATTTCTCATATCAATAGTGACATCACTTTGATGTAAAAAATAATTTGCAAAATATTCTTTAATCACGTAACTCTTATATCCAAGTAAAATAACAAAATCATTATAGCCATAGTGAGAATATTGCTTCATGATGTGCCATAAAATAGGTTTGCCACCAATCTCTATCATAGGTTTTGGTTTGAGGTTCGA
>JAYEFI010000037.1:0-5156 GCA_034658615.1 Campylobacterota bacterium | reverse complement strand
GCGAAAGAGCTGTTGTTCTCTTCTACAATCTTCATGATTTTCAAATGGATGTCTTCACGTATGTTTAGGTAGTTTTCCCAGTTTGAAGTGTTGGTAAAGGTATAGATAAATATATTGAGTGCTGAGTCACCTAGTGCATTGAAGTTTACTAAAAGGGTCTCTTTTTGTGAAATGTTCTCATGGTTATGTAACATAAATTTTATTTCATTAATAATGGTATGAATTTGACTACTTGATGTGTTATAGGTCAGTCCTAGGTTTATTTTTATACGTCTTACTCCACGACGAGAGAAGTTTTCTATGGGGTTATTTGCTACAATTTGATTGGGAACGGTGATGAGCGATTTTTCAAAAGAGCGTATTTTTGTCGTACGCATACCAATGTCTTCGACTGTACCCTCTACACCATCAACTTTAATCCACTCTCCTATACCTATAGATTTATCGGCGAGTAAAGAGAAAGAGCCAAAAAGATTGGATGCAGCATCTTTGGCCGCAAGTGCAAAAGCAAGACCACCAATACCAAGTGAAGCAACCAGTGCAGTGACATTGATGCCCCAAACTTGTAACATTGCACCTAAGCCAATGCTGGCAATAATGATTTTTATAATGCTTAGTATAAAGTTTCCAACTTCTTGAAATAAATCATGCGAGAGTTTTTTTGAAAAGCTATAGACTAAACCTCTTAGTGCTTCAGCTACAGCTAGCATAGCCCAAAATATATCATAGACGATGAGGGTATTGAGTACATTTTTAATAAATACGGTCTCTTTAAATATGAGTAAGAAAAAAAGATGCAAGCCAATAATAACGATGGCAAAGCGAATAGGTGCTTTGAGTGCAGAGATGACTCTGTCGTCATAATAGGTTGTGGTATATCTAGCAATATATTGAAAACATCCCATAACGACAAAGGTAACAAATTGTCTAAGGAGTAAAATGAAGAAGAAGACTAAAAATGCCATGATTAAATTACCTAAAGGAATGTCAAAAATGCTTGAAGATAAAAATGGAAATTTCTCATAAACGGGGTGTAGTAAGCTTTGTGCAGTTGTGTGTAAATCCATATCTAAACGATCGATGACATTTAAAGAAATAGTTTCTTCTTTTTCTATGGGTAGTGTAGTGTTATTGCTTGAAGTTTCCATTGTGTTACCTTAAAACGTTTTATTCACAATATTATAGTAAAATTACGTTTATTGAAAGGATTTTATGATGAAAAATCACTATTTTAAAATTATTATATTTATGAGTATGACCATTTTACTCCCAGCTAAGGTGAGTGTTTTAAACTATGAGGCAACTTTTGGTGTTTTTGGTAAAGTAGGAAGTATTCACAATACATTGACCCAAAATAATAAGAAGTATACTATAGACACAAAAGTGACACTGCTAGGAGTTGCTAAAATGCTTTTAAAAGGGCAAGAGGAACACTATGTTTCTAAAGGACACATTGAAAATGGTCTTATGGTAAGTGATTTTTATGAGATGACAACAGTCAAAGGAAGTAAGAAAAAGGTTAAAACCTATCTGTTTAATCATAAAAAGAAGTTAGTCACCAAACGTTATAGAAAATGGAAAGAGGGCAAACTTGTTAAAGACAAAACTGAAACATTAAAATTTTATGCAAAAGATGACTTACTTACACTTTATTTCAATCTTAACACGGCACTGTACAAAAAAAATAAAAAGTATCTTTTTAAAGTAGTGGGTCTTGAAAAACAAAATGGAAAAGTGCATATTACTGTACCTTCAGATAAAACAGTGAAGTGGTATAAGCAAAACTTAGGAGAAGGTGCAAAGTTGTATGCTAAGGCACTGATACACCAAAGAAATTTTAAAAAGAAAAAAGGCGATATATTACTTGCTATTGGAAAAGATGGTTTTATACAAAAGTCTGTCATAAAAGATATATTGCTTTATGGCGATGCTGTACTTACTAGAGTTGAATAGCTACAAGGTAGAGATTGAAAGAAAAAATATTAAACATAGATAGAGGTGTACTCTATATGCTCATGGCATCTTTCTCTTTTGCTTTTATGGGCGGTGCTGTGAAGATATTGATGCAGTATCTCCCTCCTTTGGAAGTGACTTTCTTTCGTAATATTTTTGGGGTTGTCATTATAGGGTTTGCAATCATGAAAACACCTCTTGTTCAAAAAGGTGGCAAACCATTACTCCTCTTTTTTAGAGGTCTTATGGGTTTTTTAGCGATGCTCGCTTATTTTTACATTATCAAATACATACCACTAGGAGAAGCTGTCACGTACAACAAAACATCACCTATCTTTGTGGCAATTTTTGCCTATCTCTTTTTAAATGAGAAACTTCCTCGCATTGCCATAGGGGCAATAGTTTTAGGTTTTATAGGTATTGTACTTATCGCAAAACCAGAACTTGCCACGGGGTTTGATAAATATGATATGTTAGGTATCTTTTCAGGCATAGGTGCTGCTCTGGCATATACCTCTATACGCGAACTTCGCACGTATTATGATACAAGAATGATTGTACTCTCTTTTGTAGGCATAGGTAGCATTGGTCCTATTATATTGATGGGGTTATCTCCTTATGTAGATAGTCCTGAACTTGATATGTTGTTTTCTGAATTTGTGATGCCCAAGGGGATGTTATGGGGATATATAGTCATAGTAGGGCTACTTGGGACATTTTCACAAATACTTATGACAAAAGCCTATGAACATACAAAAGCAGGTATAGTAGGGGCTATTAGTTATAGCAATATTGTCTTTGCACTTATCATAGGTGTATTCTTAGGAGATGCCATACCCGACATGTGGACAACATTTGGTATACTTATGGTTATTGGTTCAGGTTTATTGGTCGCGTTTAAGAAGTAAAGAGGTCCCCTAAACCCAAAGAATTCCATGGAATCCAGTGAACAAAGGAAGAAAAATGATTTTGATAGCAGGACCCTGTGTCTTAGAGAGTCGTGATAATGTTATGCGTATAGCAGAGTCTTTAAATAAGTACCATGAAGATTGTACAAAAGAGTTTTATTTTAAAGCAAGTTTTGACAAGGCTAACCGTACAAGCCTCGACTCTTTTAGGGGACCAGGACTAGATGAAGGACTCAAAATGCTTCAAGAGGTGAAAGAGCAGTTTGGCTACAGTATACTTACCGATGTACATGACTATACACAACCAGCAGCAGTAGCTGAGGTGGCAGATGTACTTCAAATACCTGCTTTCTTGTGTAGACAGACAGACTTGCTTGTAGCTGCGGCAAAAACGTCAGCTGTAGTAAACATAAAAAAAGGGCAGTTTTTAGCACCACAAGCGATGGAACACTCGGTGAAGAAAGTACTTAAAACACGTGGTTTCGAGGGTGATGCCACGTATGAAAATGCACAAAAGTACAAGGTATGGCTCACTGAACGTGGGTCAAGCTTTGGGTATGGAAATTTAGTAGTAGACATGAGAGGCCTAAAACAGATGCGAGAGTTTGCCCCAGTCATCTTCGATGCGACACACTCTGTACAACAACCAGCCTCAGGTGGAGCAACAAGTGGAGGAGACTCTGCACTTGTGCCGTACCTCTCACGTGCAGCAGCTGCCGTGGGTGTAGATGGTTTCTTCTTTGAAACACACTTTGACCCAAGCATTGCCCTAAGTGATGGCCCAAACATGATAGAACTTAAAAAACTAGATGCACTTATGAAACAGATAGAGGCTATACAGAGTATTGTAGAGTAAATTATCCCTATATCTTTAAACAAAAAATAATTTGTTAAAACTATTGACAAAAATATTTTTGTCTGATATACTGACAAAAAATAATTTGTTAAAGGATATTCTTATGGCTTTGATTGTTGGACCAGTAGCTCGTGGAGATAATTTTTGGGATAGACCTTTTATATTGGAAGATATGTGGACCAATATAGAATCTGGAACACATACACTACTTGTAGCACCACGTCGTGTAGGAAAAACCTCTTTAATGTTTAGATTATTGGATGAGCCAAAAGAAGACTATATCGTTCTTTATCTCATTAGTGAATCAGCCCAAAGTGCCAATGCTTTTTGGGAAATGTTATTTGAAGCATTTACTGAAGATACGTTCATATCTACTTTAAAATTAAAAGCTACAAAAATATATGAAAAACTTAAAACGATACGGATTAATGAAGCAGGCATTAAGGGCATAAAGTTTGGTGAAAGTGTTAGTGTAGACTATGCTAAGGCATTTAAAGAGATATTAAAAAGTTTTGACTCAGATAAAAAGTTGGTCATTATGATGGATGAGTTTTCACAAACAATTGAAAATATAATAACACATGAGAGTGTACAAAGTGCCGAAAAATTACTTGCAGAGCATAGAACCTTAAGACAAGACCCTAGCATCATGGGTAAAGTAACATTTATATATGCAGGCTCCATAGGCTTGGAAGGTGTGGTGTCTGGTATTAATGCATTACATAGCATCAATGATTTAGCTTCTGTAAAAGTAAGACCACTTGAAGCCAATGAAGCCAAATTATTTGTAGCTCATTTATGTGAAGAGAGTAGCATCACTATAGGTGAGGATGAAATCAATTATATACTAAAGGAGATAGAATGGTATATGCCTTTTTATATACAGCTGATAGTCAAAGAAGTACAAAGACTTTATAGAAGAAACCCTATAGTAAGCATGGAAGTAATAGATGAAGCTATAAAAAATGCTTTAGAAAATAGACAACATTTTGAACACTGGGAAAATAGACTTCATGTGCTTAGTCCAGATGAAAAGAGTTTTGCTAAAGAAGTACTCAATAACACTTCAGACCATAAGACACTAGAGTCAAAAGAGATACTAAACATAGGTAACAAATATAATTTGGATGAAAAAGTAGTAAAAGAGGTGCTTCGGTCTCTTGTGTATGATGGCTATATAAACAATGAAATAAATCCCAAAATCTACCGTTTCAACTCTCCAATCTTACGTATATGGTGGTACAAAAATGTCGCAAACTAATACCGCTAGATACAAGTACAACCCAAATGAGATGGGTGAAGATGAATTCTTACAAAGGTTTGTAGTAAGACAAGAAGTGTTTGATGAAGTGTTTGAAGCATTGCAGGGTGCAGACTACTCCGTGCCAAACCAACATCATATACTCGTAGGTCAAAGAGGACAAGGCAAGACTACCATA
>JAYEFI010000036.1:0-5162 GCA_034658615.1 Campylobacterota bacterium | reverse complement strand
AAAAGTTTTTACTGCTTGAACTAGGTGAACTCACTTGTGAAAAACAAACCAATTGGCTAAAACCAAGACTTAAAAAAATAGCACACCTAGTAGCCTATTCTATAGCAACAGAACTAGGACATAGTGTAAAAAAACCACGTTTATAAACATATATAGAGATATTTACACGTCTATTTTTCTACCTTAAAAATACTATTTATTTAAAATAGTTAAATAAATATTGACATTTATAGCTATTTATATTATACTTTGTTAAATATTTAAGGATTTAAAATGAAAATAACACAATCAGCCAAAGAAAAAACAAAAGTGAAAATACTTCAATCTGCTGTAGACCTAATCATCGAAAAAGGTTTTGACAATGCAAGTCTAAGAGAGATGGCTAAAAATGCTGGTGTTTCTAACCCTACCATCTATAACTACTTCCCTTCTAAAGAGAAACTACTCTATGCCTACATAGAACAAAAACACAAAGAAGCAGTAACCTCACTGCAAGAGATAGAAGACTTTCATACCTACACACTGAGAGAACAACTGCAAACTCTCATAGAGACAGAACTAGAACTCTACCTAGAAGACAGAGAGTTCATTATACAGATAGCCGACATGGTCTTTCACTCTTCAGGGCTAAAGATGGGACAACTCTATGAGACCAATGCATTGTTCATAGAAACTGTAGATGAGATGCTAAGCATCGCCATAGACGCAGAGGAGATACAAGAACCTCCTTTTAGAGACCACTTGCCAAAACTCTTTTGGGACTACTACATTATGGTGGTGGTATACTGGGTGAAAGATGACTCTGAAATGTTTGAAAACACCACACAGTTCATAGACCACTCTTTAGGGCTTACAGAGTCTATACTTCACTCGGACATGCTAAGTAAAGCCTCTGAACTAGGTATGTTTTTCTTTAAAACACACATGCTCTCTAGCTTACAAAAATTTGCGACTAAGAAAGATTCATTTTCTAAGATAAAACGCAAACTAGGTGACGTACTCAATGGATAATACACTCCCAACGGGGAAGCTGTCTCGTGGCAAAGTTGTTGGTAAAGCCCTACTTAAAATAGGTGCTAAAAAAACAAAACGTTTTGTAACAGGTGGTAATAAAGAAGAGAATCATGAAGCCATAGCCAACATCATCTTCGATGCATTGGGAGAACTCAAAGGTGTGTCTGTAAAGATAGCACAACAAGTAGCCTTAGGTATGCCATTTTTACCCCCTGCCTACCTAGAGAAGATAAGCAAAAGTTTCAATGCCATCCCTAGCATCAATAAAGCACTTGTGAGGAAAATCATCAAAACAGAACTAGGGAAGTACCCACAAGATGCGTTTGATAGCTTTGAGATGGAAGCATTTGCAGCTGCATCTTTAGGGCAAGTACATTTGGCAACTTTTGATGGTGAACAACTAGCAATAAAAGTACAATACCCAGGTATCAAGAAAAGCATAGAGTCAGACATGTCACTCATACACTTTGGACTCAAACGCTTTGCCAAAGGGAAAAATGTAGACCACATCATAGGTGAAATAGAAGAACGACTTTATGAAGAAGTAGACTATACACTAGAAGCAAAAAACTGTGACTTTTTTAGAGAAAATCTACAGATAAAAAACATCGTTATACCTGAAGTCTATCATAACCTTAGCTCTGAAAAAGTATTGACAACTTCATTTTTAGAAGGCTTGGACTTCGAGACCTACTTACTAGCTAACCCCAGTCAAGAGAGTAGAGATGCCTATGCACAGCTTATATTTGACAGTTTCTTTCACGCACTCTACAAGCTAAAAAGTATACACGCAGACCCTAACCCTGGGAATTTTTTGTTTATGCAGGGTGGTAAGCTTGGACTTATAGATTTTGGCTGTGTCAAACAAGTAAATGATACATTTTTGAAAGAATACAATGCACTACATCTTAGTTTAGTAGAAGGTGTTGAAGATGAAGAGTTGGTGCTACACTATCAACATTTAGGCATGATTGTCAAAGACACTCCTGAAAAAATGTTGCATTTCTACCGTGAAATTATCAAACCTTTAGACAGACTCTACATAGAACCACTTATGGAAGACAGCTATGATTTTGGTGTGCATAATGACTTTTCAAAAAGAGGTTTTGAAACTATACATAAAGTACAAAAAAAGCAATTTGATTCTGTGCATCAAGTCAATGAAGAGTATATCTTTTTAGACAGAACTTTACTTGGGTACTATGCACTTTTTGAGAAAATGGGTGCGACAATACATACAAGTGATGTAAAGAAAATGATGAAGGGACTCAAATAAAATGGAAGGTGTAGAACTAGAAAATACTAAACTAAACCCCATACTTAAAAATAAAAAGATAGCCTTTTCACTGATAGCTCTTGGACTTATGCTTTCTTTTATAGATAACTTTTGGAAAATGAATATCTTTGTAGGGGCGTGGCATATTGTCTCTTACCTACTTGTACTTTTGCCACTAGCATATATGATATGGTCTAAGAAAATTATCAATCCTTACACAAAGTGGTTCATGCCTTTTTTGCTTGTGATGATAGCTGATATGTTCTATTATAACAACGATATGGTACAACTTACTCTGCCTATTGTCTTTTATATACTTGTGTTTATAGTCTACATGACATCTATGCATAGTGTTCATAGCTTACATCAAGTCATTTTTATAAGAAATTACAAAATAGGTGGGCTATCCTATCTCAAAGCATTTTTTAGAGATTTGATTGTGTACAATATCGATAGAAAAATATATACACGTATAGGGCTAGCACTACTGATTACCCTCCCATTTTTGATTACATTTGCGATGCTATTATCAAAAGCAGATAGTAATTATAGTCAATTTTTCAAAAAGCTATTTAGCTTTGATATACCCTTTGAAGTGCATTATATTTTTACATTGCCACTTATGTTTGGTATATATATGTTACTCTTTATAGGTTCTTTTTCAAATTTTAAAGAGCGTAAAACATTAAAGGACTCTAACAAATTAGACATGCTAGTTGCGGGTATATTTCTAGGCATGATAAATCTTCTATTTTTAAGTTTTATTGTTATGCAAGTATCTTTTTTATCTACCAGTCATACACCTGAAGGCATAAATATAGCAGACTTTGCAAGAGAAGGGTTTTTCCAACTCATGATGGTTATGGGGCTTGTCTCACTTATATTTCTCTTCATACTCAGAAGACATAAAAATGAAAAGCTCACTACTGTTCTTCTCATAGGGCTATTGGCTCAAAGTATCATCATGGGCATCGTGTCTCTCAAAAAAATGTACCTCTATCAGTCCATCATGGGTGCTACTGTTCTAAGGTATTACGTCGAATGGTTTGATTATTTTCTTCTTATTGTATTGGTCTTGGGAATTGTGTTTCTTGTCAAAAGATATGCTTTTACTAAATTACTTGATATTATAACTATTTTAGGACTTGTCTCTTTTACTCTCGTAGTTTCTTTAAATATAGATACAATGGTCGCAAAACACAATATAGAAAAATTTAAAAATACCCCTAAAAAACTAGATAAAGATGCACTAAGATGGCAACTCTCTATAGATGCATTACCAGTCATTACAGAACATAAAATAAAGCTCAAAGAGAAGAAAACATATGTCTCACATAGTGTTGAAAAAACCTCTCCATGGTATGAAAAACATCAACGAAAAAACTGTGATACATTTGCCACATACCATTATGGCTATTGTTCGATACTAAAAAAATATGGGAACTAAAATGATATCAGTACAAGTCAGATGGGTCTCACCCCTAATCTTCTTCATATTCATAAGCTACATCATCTTCCTAGCAAACACAGCAGACCATAACTTTGCCTTTAAACTCATAGGGCATGTTCCTTATGGTGATAAAATTGCTCATGCTATTTTGTATGGCATGATGGCTTTACTTTTGAACTATGGTTTAGGTTTTCGCAAGGTGCGTTTGACAGCGCACCTTTTAAAATCTTTCCCAAAAACTATTGATGCGTTAGCAAATGCACCTTACACGGGCTCTATCATCGTTCTTGCCTTCGCAACCATCGAAGAACTAAGCCAATACTACATCCCTTCACGTACATTTGACATGGGAGATTTACTGGCTGATTTTGTTGGGGTGGTTTTATTTTCCTTCATTAAGATTTTAAGATGATACATTCAATACTTCAAGACTCCTATTGGTTACTCTTTGTATGGATTCCTATATTTATCACTATTAGTCCAATAGTCCTTCCTTTTATTAGTAAGAAAAAAAGCTTTTATATATATCTTATAGTATGCATTAATTTATTATTTTTTTCATCTATCTCTTTATCATTTAATATGTCTAAACACAAATATGGTGACGATGGATTTCTATATTCATTTGGACTTTTATTTATAAGTGTAGCCTTCATAAGTTTTAGTGGTACACTTATCTTAAAGTTATGGTTAAACTCACTAAGACATAAACATATTGACACACTTTTTCAGTATTTATTAACGGTAAGATTAAGGATTATATTAACTATGATGAAAACGTTATTTTCATTTGTATTACTTTTACAGATATTTTTAATAATATCTGCCTTTCAAGCTTTTACTCAAGCAAAAAAACTTACTTTGGTTGGAGAAAAAACACTACTCTCCTTTTACAAGCCATTTCTCACAGAGATACGCCTAGAAAACAATTTGAGATGGTCATATAGTAGAAGTAAGTATGTAAAGTCTGGGGAGTAAATCATGCCACACTACGACATTACCATCATAGGAATGGAAAAAGAGTGTACATCCTTATCACAAGCATTTAAAAGTAGCTGTAAAGTGCTATTTTTACATACTTTTAGAAATACTATTAAAAATAAGAAGGGGTACACTATAGTCTTTAACAAAGAGAAAAAATGTATGCAAGTCTCTACAGATATCCTTATCAAAATCTCTTAAATAAGACCCTCAATGAATTTATGGTAAAATATTCTCTTTAATTTTTACGTTACAGTAAGTAATGTATGAAGGACAGTCCAATGAGACATTTTTTAACACTAAAAGACTTTAGCAAAGAAGAACTTTTAGAGATGATAACACTAGCCCAGAAGATAAAGGCACAAACAAAGCAGCGTCAGTTTGTACCCTACATGGAACACCAAACACTTGGAATGATATTTGAAAAATCATCTACACGTA
>JAYEFI010000035.1:15836-18516 GCA_034658615.1 Campylobacterota bacterium | reverse complement strand
GGACGGAAAGCTACGGATCTTCAAAATAAAGACCGCCGGGTTGTCTAAAATTATAGGATTTATTATGAAGAAAACAATACTACTAACAACTTTATTGGCTGTTACATTTTTACAGGCTGAATCACCTACAACTACTACAGAAGTGATATCTATTACAGATACAGAGCACGAAGTGATTATTTGTCCCCCAGGTGAAGAAATTGATGAAATTACTGTTACAGACTTAAAACCAAATGATTATAGTGTATCATTATTAAATGGTGGAGGGATTGATTTTTGTAAAGGGGCTGTTGTCGCGCCATCATGGGTAATGACAGCTAAGCATTGTGCAACTACAGGTCTAAAATATGTTACAGATAAAAAACGAAAACATAAAGTAAAAGTACATAAGAAGTTTAGAATTGAGGGTGCAGATTTTGCTCTACTTAAAGTAAAAAAAGGCTCTTTTGCTGAAGATAAGGCTCTTCCACTTTTAAGTGATACTCTAAAAAGAGCATATGGAAATATTGATTTCAAAAAGATTACGCATAATTCAAGAAGAGGTACCCCAGCTATATATATCAATTTAGTCTTGAAAGGCACTAGTAAAAAATTACTTTATGCGATTAAAAGAGCTGGTAAGGCAGGATCGAGTGGTTCACCATGGGTAGTAAATACTCAAGTGGGCGATGTTGCAGTAGCTGTGACACATGGTGGTGGACGGGGTGTTCAAACTTCATATGCTAAGAAATGGGTAGATAAAGTTTTATTAAATAATACTCCAGAAGAATCAATTAAGTGGATTGGGATTGATACTGTACTAGATGGTCAATAAGCTATAAATAGTAAAGAATTATTATTTCTCGTTCAGCAGCTGTTGCTGTAGAACGAGAAAAAGTGTAAAATAGGTAGGTTTCCTCAGTTTGCACAATCCGTTCTCGGTGAATTTTAATTTTAAGGAACTAAATCTTAAATAACTTTCACCAAAGTTTTAGGGGTGACAACGACAATTCATTTCTAATCACCCCATGCATAGTCTGTTGTGATATACCCAATACTTTAGAAATCATATACTGAAAATAGCCTTTTTCTATGGCTTGCAGTATGATTTCATTACTCTTATTTGACTATATGCCCTACAAATTTAGACATATTGTCTAAAATTTTCCCACCTTTTCTAAAGCTTAAACCACATGCTTCATAGGCATAAAAAATACCAGCTTGGTAGCTTTGTCCTTGTGCATCTGTAGCTAGTTCTGTGTAGGCTTGGTAGAGCATCTTGTGGTTAGCATAATCACCACCCACAGATTCCACTTCTGAGGCATTTTCATCTAAAATACTTACATTACCACCTTCTCTTCCAAATACTGGCTTAGATACCTGTTTTTGTCCCTCTAATGGCTCAAATGAACTCTCAAGTAGTAAAGGGTGGTTAGGATATAAGTCCCAAAGGATTTTAAGTAGTCCTTTACTTTGAAAGAGTAGAGTGTATGCTGGGTTAAAGATGATGGCTTTTTGGTTTTTGATGATGTTAGTGAGTATCATGGCTAAGTCTGACTCTTCTAGTGCTATGTCTTCCCAAGGGATGAGTTTAAACCAAAGTTCATAACTTTCATCTTGAAAACTTATGCCTTCTTCTTCATCGAACTCTACATCATCCATGTAGGCAAAGGCTGTCTCATATCCTGCTTCGGTTGCTATATGTTGTAGGAGCCTTACAGTATTTTCTTCTTCTGCATTGCCTCTAATAGATGTAAATAAAAATTTCCACCCATCATAACGTTCTTCAAAGTCACTGACATCTTCTTCTAAAATAACAAGTCTTTTGAAGTTGTCAACTAGCGCTTCATAGGTAGCATTAAATTGACTAGACTCTTCTAAATTGTTTTGTTTAAGCATCGCCCATTGAATGATAGCAGTCTCAAAAAGTGCCGTTGGTGTGTCTGCATTAAACTCTAAAAGTTTAATAGGTTTACCATCTACGCCACCCGCTAAATCAAAACGACCATAGAGATGCCAGTGTACATCATTTTCCCATGATTCTTTGATGACTTCAACTAAGTTAAAAGGAATACCTATTTCATGAAAGAGGTCATTTTCTATGACATGTTCAGCTGCTTCAACGTACATATCGTAAAGTACATTGGTAGCTTCATAGTAAGCTTCCGCTTCATCTTCAGAGATAACAACGAGTTCATTGGCGATATAGGATGTCTCATCTGTATCTGTATGCCATACAAAACCTAGTGACTCTAAGTAGTTTGTATCCAGAGGTATTGTTTGTTGTAAATTAACCACCAAAAGCCCCACTGGATCTACTAGATGACTTTTTGTTTCCAAAGAAGCCAGATTTTTTAGAACTTTTTGATTTGTTAGATTTATTAAAACTGTTCTTACTTTTTGAATAGGTCGAAGGTGATTTATATCCTGCTTTTCTATTGTTTTGATAGTTTTGATTTCCAAAGAGTTTGTTTCCTATCCATGCACCAAGCATTGCACCAGCCATACTTGCCATAATAGTCTCTCCTAGTCCCATACCTTGTTGTTGTGCTTGAGGTAATTGTTCTTGCGTAAGATTTGAAGTGCCATTATCGACTTTTGCAGCTTCTTCTTTGATAAGTGCATCAAGTTCTGGTTTTGTTAAAACTCTTTCTGTACCATCAAGTTTTTTAAGAACAATACGTGTTTCATCTGCTGGAAA
>JAYEFI010000035.1:0-15736 GCA_034658615.1 Campylobacterota bacterium | reverse complement strand
GATTTGAAGTGCCATTATCGACTTTTGCAGCTTCTTCTTTGATAAGTGCATCAAGTTCTGGTTTTGTTAAAACTCTTTCTGTACCATCAAGTTTTTTAAGAACAATACGTGTTTCATCTGCTGGAAACTCATCTTTAATTTTGTATTTACCAGGGGCTGTCTCTTCAATGATGATAAATGCACCTTGTGCTTGTTGCTGTTCTTCGTACTGGTTAGTATTTTGACTACATCCAGTTACGCCAGTTGCAAGCAATGCACCTAGACCTGTAGCTGTAGCAATTGTAGATAGTTTTTTAATGTGTTTCATGTATGAAGTCCTAAAATGAAAAATTTAGACAATCATAGCAAAATATAGTTAATAAATACGTGAGAAACGAGGTAGTGTAACAAAGAGGAGGAAGAGCCTCTTTGTTATATAAGAAGTAGAGTTTAAATGAAACTTATTTGGTCCATTTGCTTTTTTTAGTCCATTTGCTTTCTTAGAAATGTAGGCACATCAAGCATGTCTTCATTGTCTTCATCGTAACCACCAACAACTTTTCTTCCACCAAGAGAAGAGAGTGTGCTAATACTATTTTGTGTATTAGCACCTAATAGCGTTTTTTGTGTTTTCTTAGGCGTTGGATCTACTGCTTCAGTCTTGTCTTCAAACCCTGTAGCAACAATGGTGATTTTTACTTCATCTTCTTCCATATTTTGGTTTGTTGTTGTACCAAATATGACATCTGCATCTTCATCTGCAGAATCATAAATAATATCCATAGCTTCAGAAATACCATTAAGAGGGTAGTCTGGGTGTATATCAAAATGTACAAGAACACCCATTGCACCATCTATAGAGATGTTATCAAGTAGTGGAGATTCAATAGCCATTTTAGCTGCATCATACGCTGCAGAAGAACCAGTAGAATATCCTGTACCCATAAGTGCAAGCCCTCTGTGACCCATGACAGTTTTAACATCTGCAAAGTCAAGGTTAATGTCATTATCACCATGTGAAAGTATAACCTGAGAAATACCACCAACTGCTTGTGCTAGAATGTCATCTACCATTCTAAAGCTTTCTTTAATACCAAGGTTTTTCTCTACAATAGAGAGAAGTTTTTCATTTGGCACGACAATAATAGAGTCACTCTCTCTTTTAAGCTCTTCAAGACCTTCTTTTGCAAGCCTAGCTCTTTTACGTCCTTCAAACTTAAATGGGCTAGTAACTATAGATACAGTCAATGCACCTACTTCTTTGGCAGCTTGTGCAATGATTGGTGCAGCACCTGTACCTGTACCACCACCAAGACCAGCAGAGATAAAGACAATATCAGAACCCTCAAGTGTTTGTTTTAGGTCTTCAAAGCTTTCTAGTGCCGCTTCTCTACCTTTTTCTGGAATCATCCCAGCACCGAGTCCTCTTGTAGCACTCATACCAAGTTGCATTTTGTATGGTGCAAGTGAGCTATCTAATGCTTGTGCATCTGTGTTGGCAACAATAAGGTCAATATTATGAATACCTTCTGTAATCATATGATTGATCATGTTTCCACCACCACCACCAACACCAATTGCCTTAATCTTTGCACCAGTTGTTTGACATTTACTTTCCGTTATTTCTATTTCAAAATCTTCCATTTTCTACTCCTTATTATAGTGTGTATTTAAAAAAGTTGCTTAGCCCAGTTGGCTAGTTTTTTTATAGGGTTTATATTCTCTTCTTTGATATCTGGTAAATCATCAAAAGAGAATGCATTACTATCTATAGTTCTTTTGTTTTGTTTTTTCTCTTTGGGTTCTTCTTTTGAAGTTTTTTGATGATCTGCTGTATCATTAATTGTATTTACTATTCTTATGTCGTTAAGTGTATCTGTTTGAAATGCATCTTTTGAATGCAAGAGTTCTTGTTGAAAATTAATCTCATATTGTGTATGTTCCCCCGCTTTATAACGAAGTAAACCAAGTACTGTGGTATATTCAGGATTTTTAAGTTCATCAAATAAACCCTCTATGCCTTCTTTAACGGTACTAATTCTTACAGGTAAAGAAGGAAATATAGATTGTGCCAGTTCCCTCATACCTTTTAATTTTGTCATACCACCAGTGAGTATAATTCCTGAACCAATCTGTTCTTTAAGGTTTGAACGTTCTATGGCATTTTCAAGTATAATGAGCGTCTCTTCAACACGTGAAAAGATAACCGATCGTATAACCTCTAGTGAGACATTATTGTGGTTTTCTTCATCGCCTATAATGGGAAGCTCTATTACTTCACTGCTTGTTTCAACTAGGTGACCATGACGTATTTTTACATCTTCTGCTACTTGTAAAGGCGTATGTAGTGCCATAGATAAATCATTGGTTATATGGTTAGAACCCACAGGTAAGAATGAATTGTATCTTATGGAGTTCCCCGTATGAATTACTAGATTTGATGTCTGTCCACCTAAGTCAACAACGGCAACACCTAACTCTTTTTCATCTTCATTCATTGTAGCTATGGCTGAAGCATAACCAGAAAGTACAATACCTTCTATCTCAACACCAGCTGATCGAACAGCTTTTTTAAGGTTAGAAAGGTTTGATTTTTGTGTTATGATAATATTGACATCAACTTCCATGCGTGATGCGTTCATGCCAAAAGGATCTTCTATAAAGTCTTGATCATCAACTCTAAAATTACATGGTAGAACATGGATGACTTCATATTCATTAGGGATATTCGCATTATAAAGAGCTGTTTGCATAACACGGCTTATTTCTTTAATAGAGATGTCTTTATGTGGAATATTAACAATACCAGTAGAGCTTAGTGATTTTGCATATGCATTAGAAATAGAAACGGTAGCATAGGTAAGGTTTGAACCAGCGATACGCTTTGCATCGTTAATTGCTTTTTTAATAGCTTTTGAGGAGAGCTCAATATTGGTGATGACACCTTTTTTAATCCCTTGGGATTTTGAAATGCCATGACCTAAGATTTTGACTTTAGCGTCTTCAATCTCAGCTATAATTGCACATATCTTTGTTGAACCGATATCTATAGCTAAGATTGTTTCATTCAATTTGTCAGTCCTTCCATATATACTTCAGTAGGGTATTTAGTATCTAGCATTTTAATTAGGTTTGTTTCAAAACTTTGTTTTTTAACTTTACCAAGTGTTTGCTCGACAATATTTGTTTGGTTTTCATCTATAGCTAAGAGCTTTTGTTCAACAATATTGTAAACAACAACTTTATCTAAGATGCTAATAATACCTTTTTCTTTATTAGATGTAAAGAGTTTTTGTATAAATTGTAAACTTTCTTGAGAATTTAATGATTTTAGGTTGTCACTTGTTTGTAAACTAATGAAATCTGATACAGTTGTATCAGTGTTTTTAATGTTTTCCAAGGTTGACTCAGCTAAAGAAAGTAGAGCTTCTTTTTTTGCTTGTTTGTCGTAAACTCTAGTCACTTTGTTTTTTGCTTCTTCGTAACTCATAATGGTTGGCTCTTTGATTGCATTTATCTTGACTGTCACATATTTGTTACTGACAACTTTTGGTTTAACAATGTCTCCGATTGCTTTTGTTTTTAAAGCATCCCAAATTTCTTTTGTAAGTTTTAAATCACCCACGGGCAAAGTAACATTTTCTGTACTTTTCAACTCACCTTTTTTAAATGAAATATAATCTTTTTGAGCAGATTTTTTTGTCAACTTAAGTTTAAAGTCTTTGGTTATTTGGTCTTTAGCCTCTTCATAGTTAAGTTGTTTACCTTCTTTGTTTGTGTAGTTAAAGCTGTTTGCTTCATAGTACTCTTTTGCATCTTTCTCCAGAGTAACTACGGCATCACTTTTTGTCCAAACAAGTCCTAAGTCATACATTTTCATTGTCATATAGTTCTCTTTTTCTGTTTCCCAAAATGCTTTTACTTTTGCGTCATCAGAGATATAATCGATGTCTGATGTTGACAATACCTTATAGGAAATTTTATCGGCGACGTTAAGAGCTGCACCAATTGTCTCAATCTCTAAAGGAAGATTGACAGTTTGTAATAGTGCAAATGTTTTGTTAATGATAATCTCTTCACTAAGTGTCGCCTCAAAATCTTTTGCTTTTAATCTTTGCGACTTTAAGTAGTTATTGTATGTTTCTTTGTCAAAAACACCATCTTTTTGAAAGCCTTTAACACCTTCTACTTTTGTAATGAGTTCGCTGCTTGAAGCCACAATACCAGCATCTTTTGCAAAACTCAATATTTTAGCTTGTGCTTCTACAGTTGAGAATGCTCTTTGTATAAGACCTAACTCTTTTGCTTTTGCTTCATCAAGCTTTCCTTGAAACATTTGATTATATTGTGTGTAAAGATTGCTATAGGCCATATTGAGTTTATTTTGTTTAATCTCTATATCACCCACTTTGGCAACACTTCCTGCTTGGCCACTTAGGTTGTAGCTCCCCCATCCTACAAAACCTGCACCTATAAATGCTATTGTCGCAACCCATATTGTCCATACGAGATATTTATTGTGTTTTTGCATCCAACTTATCATACTTATTTACCTTCTTAGTCTAAAAATTTTGTATAATTTTACCCAAATTAAACTTGTAATAATAATTACAGAGATGAAAGAGTTACTCTATGTTAAGTAAAAACACTCAAATGATGCAACGAGACCTTGAAGTCATATGGCATCCATGTACACAAATGAAAGATCATGAAACATTGCCACTGGTACCAATTAAGTCTGGTAAAGGGGTTTATTTATATGATTTTGAAGGCAACAGATATATTGATGCGGTAAGTTCTTGGTGGGTTAATCTGTTTGGACATTCAAATATACGAATTAATACTAAGATAAAAGAGCAGTTAGATACTTTGGAACATGTGCTTTTGGCTGGCTTTACACATGAACCAGCTGTGGAGTTAGCACATCAACTTGTCAACATTACACCAGAAGAGTTGCGTAAAGTTTTCTATGTTGACAATGGCTCTTCTGCCGTTGAGGCCGCACTTAAGATGAGTTACCACTATCACCTAAACCTTGGAAACCGTAAACCTATTTTTCTTTCGTTGTCAAACTCTTATCATGGTGAAACCATAGGAGCACTCTCTGTAGGTGATGTAGCACTATATAAGGAGACCTATGAACCTTTGTTGATTGCAAACATGCAAGTCCCTGTGCCTAAAGATCAAACGGTTGAAGCTGCGAAGGTAGCTTTGATGGCATTGGAGTCACTTTTAAAAGAAAAAAGTAGTGAAATTTCTGCTTTTATTATTGAGCCTCTCATACAAGGTGCTGGTGGCATGCATATGTATCACCATGAGTATATTGTTGGTGCAAGAAAATTAACAAAAGCGTATAATGTGCATTTGATAGCAGATGAAATCATGACAGGTTTTGGACGCACAGGAAAGATGTTCGCTTGTGAGCATGCCAATATCTCTCCAGATTTCATGACACTTTCTAAAGGTTTAACAGGAGGATATTTAGCACTTTCTGTAGTGATGACAAGTAATGAAGTTTATCAGGCTTTTTACTGTGATTATAATGAACATAAAGCTTTTTTACATTCACACTCTTACACGGGAAACCCATTAGCATGTGCCGCAGCTTTAGCTACCTTGGAGATATTTAAAGATGATGATGTCTTGGCAGAAAATGAAAAAAAGCGTCAATATATTGCAAATAAAATGGAACCTTTTCGTGCATTGTCAAATGTAAAAGAGGTAAGACAACAAGGTATGGTAACAGCCATTGAGCTAAAAGGCTATGAATCTTCAGAGCGAATAGGTTTACGTATTTATGAGTATGCGTTAACACAAGGAGTGCTTTTAAGACCATTGGGGCATATTATCTATTTTATGCCACCATATATCATTGGCTATGATGAGATAGACAAAATGATTGATGTTGCCTTTAAGGGTATTCTTAATATTATTAGATGATAAAGTGCAGTTTAAACTATTATAAGGAAATTTAAAATATGCCTAGTACACAAAAGATTGAAGAAATATTAGACTACGTTAAAGAGTGTAGTCCTGGTCAAAATGAGTTTTATCAAGCAACTCAAGAGGTTTTATATTCATTGCTTCCCTTGCTTAACCAAGAGAGTAAATATGTTGAGAATAATATTTTAGAACGTATTGTTGTGCCAGAAAGAAGCATTATTTTTCGTGTGAACTGGTTGGATGATGCTGGTAAGGTACAAACAAATTTAGGCTATAGAGTTCAGTTTAGTTCTTCTATTGGTCCCTATAAAGGGGGGTTACGGTTTCATCCTACGGTTAATTTAGGTATTGTTAAGTTTTTAGGATTTGAGCAGATATTTAAAAATGCATTGACAGGTTTACAAATTGGGGCAGCTAAGGGTGGTTCTAATTTTGATCCTAAAGGAAAAAGTGATAATGAAATTATGCATTTCTGTCAAGCATTTATGTCTGAGCTCTATAAACATATAGGAAAAAATAGAGATGTTCCTGCGGGTGATATTGGTGTAGGTGCTAGAGAGATTGGGTATCTTTTTGGACAATACAAAAGACTTACAGGTGAGTTTGAAGGTGTACTCACTGGTAAAGGCTTAAACTGGGGTGGCTCTAAAGCAAGAAAAGAAGCAACAGGCTATGGGTCTGTCTATTTTGCAGAAAACTTTTTAAAAGTCTATAACAAAGAGTTGAAAGGAAAAATTTGTACGGTATCTGGTTCTGGAAATGTGGCAATATATACGATGGAGAAATTGTATGGATTTGATGCTATCCCTGTAAGTTGTAGTGACAGTAAGGGGACTATTTATCATGCAAAAGGTATTGATATGGAGTCTTTAAAAGCGATTAAGGAAATCCATAAGGAGAGTTTAAAATCGTATGTTACCCTACATCCTGATGCTGTTTATACCCCTGTCACACATTATCCAGAAGGGGGACATGCTGTCTGGCATATACCTTGTGATCTTGCCTTTCCAAGTGCTACGCAAAATGAATTGACACTTATTGATGCTAAAATGTTGGAGTCTAATGGTTGTATACTTATTAATGAAGGTGCTAACATGCCAACCACAGCTGATGCATTGGAGTACATTCGTAAAGAGAGTAAAATTTTATTTTCTCCAGGTAAAGCTGCCAATGCAGGTGGTGTGGCTACTTCTCAACTAGAAATGAGTCAAAATGCCAGTATGGCACAATGGACATTTGAAGAGGTAGATATAAAGCTAAGAACCATTATGCATGATATTTTTAAAATGGCATATGATACTTCAGTGGAGTTTGATTGTGAAGGTGACTTGGTTAAAGGTGCCAATATCGCAGGCTTTAGAAAAGTAGCTGACTCTATGATAGAGCAGGGTGCTATTTAGCTAGTAGAGGCTCTTGTTGATACTAGGCTAGTTTCTTAGCCTAGAAAAAAATCCTTTTTGTTTTTTATTTAGACGTTCAAAATGTCCTTGAGCTCTTGTTATACCAAGTTTCATCGCCTGTTCATAAAATGTTTGAGCCAGTACTTTATCTATTGAAGTACCTATGCCTTTTTCGTAAAATTGTGCCAAATCACACATAGCTTCTGGATACTCTTTCTCTACAGCTAAATGATGGATACGATTAAATGCCTCTATGAGGTTTTTTTGAATAATATCACCTTTGTAAAGCTCACGTGCTAAAATAAATTCTGCATATTGAGATTGGGTAGAAGCAGTAACCAGTAAAAGTTGTCCTGCTTCTGCTTGATTACGCTGACTTAGTTCTTTGATTTGTAAAATAACATTTTCAACATCTGATTCACCATAACCTGTTGTAGAAATTTTTTCTATCCATACTTCAACCGATGGGTATTTTTCGTCTGTATTAAATGCCGTGGGGTAGCGTAGGTTCATATGCTCTAGTTTTTGTGCCATATTGTGAATGGGTGGATAATTTTTATTTAGTTCTTTTTGTTTGTTATCTTCATCGGGTGTAGTAGTATTGCCTGTAGATAGGTTAACTTCTATTTTATCATGAGGTTTTGTTGTTGCTGTGACAGATACTGCTGAATTTTCCTTTATTTCTATCGTCTGCTCATTGTCTTTGATAGAAGCTTCCACTATCTCTTCACAACTACTATCTATAATAGGTTTAGTTTCTTCTTTTTGTGTTATTTTTTCAATGGTTTTTTTATGCTTATGGATAGGTGGTGTAATATCTATTTGAAAATCTTCTTGAAGAGGTTTTTTCTCTTCTACAAGAGGTTCATCTATTGTGAAGCTAGGCTGAATTGGAGTTTTGACTTGTAAAGTTTCCTTAATGTCTTCGTTCTTTATAGAGGGTGTAGAGATTTTTTCTGTATTCTCTTGTATATCATTAAAAAAAGTATCTTTTTCTATAAGGTCAGTTTGTAAGATAGGTTTACTTGGTTTTTCTTCAATTGTTTCTTTAATCTCTTCTTTTTTTATAATAGGTGTCGAGACTTCATTTGGACTGTTATCCATATTATCAAAAAAAGTATCTCTTTGTACTAAGTCAGTTTTTAATTCAGGTTTTTCATTAAAAAAAGTCTCTTGTGGCATTTGTGAAGTTTTAAGTTGAATACTATTTTCTAAAACTTTATCTATATCTATATTTAAGAGGGCATCATAGTTTACAGCTTTGTTGACATCTTTTTTATTTTCTACTTCTTCTACGCTTGGCGTATCTATGAGAGGTTCTATTTTTTGTGTGCTTTTATCTTCTTCAGGTTGGGAAACTCTTTGGAGAATGGTTTGCGTAGGTGTATCTATATATGTAGTGATGAGCATTTGAGCATGTGCATAGTTTTTTGCATTTAAAGAAGTTAAAATATCTTGCATAGCTTGATCACTTTTGAGTAAAGCAAGTTTATCTATCTGTAATTCTATGGTTTCTGTATCAGTCATAGATATGGCAAGTTTAATGATGGTTAAACGTTTTTTAGTTTGGTTCATACTCTTCACCTTCAAAATAAAATGAATTAAATTTTAAATAAGTATAACTAAATTGAGCTTTACTAGAGTATTGACATCGTTACTTATATTCTTTGTATATACTGCAACTAATAAGTCTATAGAAAAGTGAGATAGTTAGTATTTAAGATTAACAGAGAAGTTTAATTTTTAATATTTCTTCTCTATGTATCATTATGGTATAAATAAAATTAAGCCTTTACAATTCCTTCAATCACTCCTACGATACTAGGGTCTTCTAGGGTTGAAGTGTCTTGCGTGATGGATTCACCTTTTATAATAGACCTTAAAATACGTCTCATGATTTTTCCAGAACGTGTTTTAGGGACATCTGGCACAATGGCAATATCATCACATAAGGCAATAGCTCCTATCTCTTTTTTAAGCACACTGTTAATAAGTACTTTCATCTCATCTTTACTATGACTATCATCAACTTTAAGCACAATATACGCAAAAATACCCTCACCTTTAATCTCATGTGGTTTACCCACAACGGCTGAGACTGCAATAGAGTCTATCTTCTTAATAGATGCTTCTATCTCTGCTGTACCAATACGGTGACCCGATACATTAATGACATCATCAGTACGTCCAGTAATTGTAATGTAGTTCTCATCATCTATCATGGCACCATCACCTGTAAAGTAGACAGGTTGACCATCTTTCTTACAATCACCAAAGTATGATTTCTTAAAACGTTCTGGATCTCCCCAGATGTTACGTATCATAGATGGCCAAGGTTTAGTCACACACATAAAGCCTTTTTCTCCTACTGGTGTAGGTGTACCATCTTCTTCAATCACTTCGGCAATAATCCCTGGTAAAGGGAAGGTTGCACATCCTGGTTTAATCGGTGTAGCCCCTGGCAGTGGAGAGACAATATGTCCACCTGTTTCTGTTTGCCAGTAAGTATCTACAATAGCAGCTTGTGAGTTACCCACAACCTCATAGTACCATTTCCATGCAGGTGGGTCAATGGGCTCACCTACCGTTCCTAGTACTCTTAGTTTAGATAGGTCATACTTCTTAGGCTCATCTTCACCTGTTTTATGAAGTAGACGAATCGCTGTTGGTGCAGTGTAAAATTGGGTAATGTTATGGTCTTGTACCATTTGCCATGCACGTCCTGCATCTGGATATGTTGGTACACCTTCAAACATCAATGTGGTACCACCTGCTGCAAGTGGTCCATAGACAATGTACGTATGTCCTGTAATCCAACCTACATCAGCAGTACACCAGTAGACATCACCAACACGTAAGTCAAATACCCACTCCATAGTCATTTGTGCCCAAAGGATATACCCTGCACTTGAGTGTTGTACCCCTTTGGGCTTTCCGGTACTACCACTAGTATAGAGCAAGAAGAGTGGATCTTCAGAGTCCATAGGCTCAAAAGGACATACATCAGATTGTGCTTCAATCATTTCATTGTAGTTATGGTCACGTCCTTCTACCCACGCAATCTCTTCATTGTTTCTTTTTACAACAACAACTGACTCTACATCTGTGTTACCATCAGCAAGTGCATTATCAACCACATTTTTAAGCATATATGGTTTACCTTTTCTGAAAGCACCATCTGCAGTAATAACGATTTTAGCTTCTGCATCTTCTATACGGTCTCTGAGTGCTTCAGCAGAGAACCCACCAAACACGATAGAGTGAATCGCACCCAATCGTGCACAGGCAAGCATTGCGTAAGCTGCTTCAGGAATCATGGGCATATAGAGTACTACTCTATCACCTTTTTGAACATTAAATTCATTTTTAAGTAAGTTTGCCATTTTATTGACACGCGTTGAGAGTTGTCCATAAGTAATATGTTCTACATCCCCTCTATCACCTTCAAAAATAATCGCATTTTGGTCTGCTTTAGTACTTAAATGTCTATCAATACATTGGTTTGAAACATTGAGCTTACCGTTTGTAAACCACTCATAAAAAGGTGCGTTAGATTCATCTAATACTTTATCATAAGGTGCTAACCATTCTATTTTCTCATCTGCAAAATCTTTCCAGAATCCTTCATAATCCTCGATCGCTTTATTTTGTAGGTTCCAGTATGCATCCATTGAATTAATGGCCGCACCTTTCGCAAAGTTTGGATTTGGGTTATATATTTCTTTTGACATTCATCGTTCCTTTTAGCAATTAAAATAATTGTATCATACAAATCTATATGAACAAATAACATAAGATAAAGATTATCTTCACTATTATAATTTCTTAATATAGCATTTACATAGCATCGCTAAATACAAAGTTACTTTATTTAAAAGTGTGTATTATTGTTTCAACTTGAGGAACATCACTGCTGTCATTACGGCATCATTCAATGCATCATGTGCTTGTAGCTTAGGTAAATTTAAATCATCCAAGATAGTGTCAAACCTTAAATCTATATTTCCCTGTGGTACTTTAGAAATTTTTTTATCATAATAAATAGCTGAAACTTCCTTTTTCTTGTGAGGTAATGTAATACCTAACATTGGCTTGGTATATTTATTTATCATCGCAATATCAAACTCTAAAAAATATCCTACCAATGTGCTGTTTCCAATATAATATAAAAATCTTTCTATCGCTTCATCTATGGGAATTGCTCCATCTAAATCACAATTCCTAATTTGGTGAATAGTAATACTTTCATGGCTTATATCACAACTTTGTTGGACATATATATGTATGGCTTGATCTGTTAAAATCTTATTTCCTTTTACTTTTACTGCACCAATAGAAATAATGTGATCTGATTTTGGATTTAATCCAGTTGTTTCACAGTCATAAACTACATATTCGTCCTCTTCTGGTTCATCGAAGAGAAAAGAGAATTGTTCATCTTTAAGACTATTTCTATTACGTTTTTGTTTCCATCTTTCAAACATA
Organism: Campylobacterota bacterium; assembly: GCA_034658615.1. Lineage (GTDB taxonomy): Bacteria > Campylobacterota > Campylobacteria > Campylobacterales > Sulfurovaceae > Sulfurovum. The sequence continues at coordinate 3,929 of JAYEFI010000035.1, read as the reverse complement.
TGCTAACTCACTATAGATAGATGAAAGTGGTGTGCAATACGTTTTTTGAAAGTATCCACTATTTTTAAAGCTTCTTTCAATGTATCTCTTTCTAATTTGCTAAGAGATTTTAATGATATATAATTGTTTATTGCTATTGCATTTTCAGATTTTTCTAACTGGGCATGAAGTCTCAATGTATTAATTATTTCTAAAGTTTCTATGAGTTCGCTAGCATCTTCTTTAGTCATATATCCTATATCATTTAATGCTTTTATGCGTTCAGTAGTATTTGTTTTATGAATACCATGTTCTAATGCTAAGGCTCTAATACCGTGTGTAAGTGCAAAAAGTGCACCTTTTTTAATATCTATTTCATTTTTATGCTCTTTGTCATTAGAAATAAAACGTGAAAATAGCCCAAGTGGTGACTCAAAAGTATCAATAGCTCTTGTAAAGTGTGGCAAAAACTTCTTATTATTTTGAATCTTCCTCATTAAGTCTCAATTCACGATATAAACTTATCATATTATTTATGTGAGAGAATACACCACTATTAAGCCTATTCGTTGTATTTGGAATGTTTAAGTGCTTGTGATTTTTGTAAGTAAAAAGATAAGGTAAGTTGGTTCTCAGACTTCTATAGGCTGCTCTAATGCTTGTATTTTTGATAAAAAATTAATCAGTTCATTAAGGGTGGGTACTATGTTGGTTTGGTCTACCCAGCTAGAGAAACTGGGTAGTATTTATCTGCTATATTTTCTTAAAAATTGAGTCTCTGTAACTGTTGTTGTCGACATTGCTATCGCCACCTGTTCCTGACTCAATAGTAGTCTCTAAAATAAACTCACCTATTTCTCCATCTTTAACAGTAAAGGTTCCAGTAAATGCAAATCTTGATCTACTAGTTGGCATATCTGTTCCTACGTATGTCATCACATAATCAAAAGCGTCTGTATCATCAAAGTTCCACAGATTATTTTCGACATCATCCCCTTTAAAGCTTGTCATTGACGAATCATAACTTAAAGTAAGTGCTTTATTTTTAGGAATTCTAACAATCAATGGATTACTTGAATCATGCTTACTACCTGCTACTACATTCAGTATAAGTGTGTCAAATGAGATATCATGGACACCTCCTCCATAGACTATTCCACCATATATTGTAAGTACTGGTTTAAAGTCTGGCTTAAGCTCTGGCGTTGTATCTGAAATTACAAATTCTACATTTGCGTTAGCGTTATCTGTTCCATCACTTACTGTGTATGGGAATGTAATCGAACCTGTACTCCCTGGTGCTGGTATAATCTCTAATGCACCACTTGATAGCAACTTAACTATTGTTCCATCTGCAAGTGTTACAGGTGTACCTACTGCAATTGGTTTACCATCAACATGTGTCACTGTAAGTGCCTGATTTATATCTAGGTCTGTATCGTTTGCTCTTACATCTACTGTTACTGGTGTATCTATTGATGTTGTCACGCTATCATCTACTGCACTTGGTGCTCTATTAATTCCACATGATGTACCATTCTCTTGTCCACACACATTTGATTCACATGATGCATTACCAGTTGCCCCTGATGTATCTGTATTACATGGTTCACCATTTTTGATTTTACATGTTGCTGTACAAGTGCTTGTCTCAGAACCTTCATCACAACCTTCTGTTGCTTCTAAGATTCCGTTTCCACATCTTGAACAATCAGGGTCTTGTACTGTACTATCATTACTATAACTTACACTCTGTCCAGCTTCATCCGCAACTAAAGGTACGCCATTTGCATCTACTCCACCTGTTAACATGTCTGAGCTATCTATATCTGATGATGTAAACGACGCTCCACCCTCAACTGCATCTGAACATCCATCGCCATCACTATCAAAATCTTCTAGATCTGGAATACCATCTTTATCTTTATCTGCATGACTACATGTTTCGTCTAATACACCATCAGCATACTCAACAGGCACCAGTGTAATTTCCATAATATTCGAGGCGCTTATACGGCCATTCTCACCTATTACTACTCTAAATTCGCTAAATAGTACATTTGGATACTCTGTGTTTTCAAAGCTTTCTATTCCATTGGATACTGTTCTTTGTTTTGCTCCTTTTTCAAGGGTAAGCCAATTGTAACCATCGTATCCTTGTAAAAACATAGGTGCTCCATCGGTAGTAAGCCAAGTAGCACTTAGTCTACCTTGTCCCATTAAGAAATCAACAGATTTTAAATACATTGGTTTCTCTGCAACCATATGCGCAATCATCTTACCTGACATATCTACTTGATATACTCTGTACCACTCTGAATAAAAGCTTGATCCTGTAGTAACATCTCCATCTATTGTGTTACTCATTGGGTTACTTTCACCCCACCTTTTTATATCTGTATATACATGTGTAATGGCTACGGAATCAGCTGTTTTTTGTACACATTTAGGACTTTCTACTACATCTAAGATGCCATCATTGTCATCATCTTTATCTAGATAATTAGGTATGGTGTCATTATCTGTATCTTTACATACGTCTATAGCATTGTCAAGTGCAACATGAGAGTATGCGCTAGTAAGATAGTTAGTCTCTCCCTCTTCGCCTTCAAGTGAATCAATCAGACCATTTTCATTTGCATCAGTTTCGTTTCTATAATCACTAATATTATTAAGTGAAATGGCTGTATTGTTAGTTTCTACCGCATCAGAACAACCATCACCATCTGAATCTAAATCTAAATTATTTGGTATGCCATCACCATCAGTATCTGGACATACTTGAGTCTTGATATATGTACACATATCCTCACCTGTGCCTTCAATAATATAATTAGCCATTAGTGCATATAAATTTGCATATGCCCTATCATTTGATGTTCTTATTTCATCGGTACCTCTTGACATGTCGCCAAGTTTCGTAAACACATCAATATCCGCAATAAAAATATCACTTGTCTTAATGTCAATTAGTGATGTAACTCTATTGCTAGCATCTCTTGCCAATACACAGTATTCACTCTCGTCTGGAAGTGTTCCAATATGACCTCTCCATCCAGCTCCACCAGAATAGGTTCCTGTATTTCCAAAAGCTGTTGCGTGTACCTTTAGCCCTTCTTCTGCAGCACTTTTACTAGATGAACCGCTATGTGCAGCATAGTCACCCCATTTTGTAATTAACCCTTGGGAACCAAGTACCATGTGTTTTTGGTCTTGTGCCCAAAGGTTAAGTTCAATTTGGTTTGCTTCTGGCATTGCAGTTACCTTAGTACCACTCCAAGAATCTGCTTCATTATAACCAAGTTGATAAATATCACAGCCATTTGCTTCTAGGTTTGCTTGTGTTACTTGTGATGCACCCATTTTAGTAAATTCAAACGATACATTTACTGTACCTTCTGGACCAAAATTATCTGGATTTTGTAGTTTTTGTTTATTGTAAGAGGCTATCATATGCCTACCATCTATACCATAGTCATCAACGTTATAACATACCGTCAGTGTTCTTGTCTCTTCACTGGTACTAAGGCTATTATATCCATACGCAAAGTCTCCAGATATACATTCTTGCTCATCCAAGATACCATCATTATCATCATCTAAATCTATACTATTCTCTATACCATCTCCATCTGTATCAATAGCACCAAGATAACTTGGTGTTATTGATGCAAAAGCTAAGACAAATAGCATTTGCAATATATACGTTAAAATCGTTCTTTGTTTGTTTCTCATTTTCATTTCCTTATTATATTTAGAGTCCACTAAACTCTTTTGTATTTTATAGTTTGTATGTAGTTTAGTATTTTAATGTATTTCTAACTTGTCAAGTATCACCACGTTATACCATACCAACTAAACTAAAAGCAGTAGCTTGATACCATATGAAATCTTTCAACAAAAAGGATTATTATGTCACAAGTCTACCACTCGAATGCGAAGTTAAATAA
>JAYEFI010000034.1:0-18554 GCA_034658615.1 Campylobacterota bacterium | reverse complement strand
GTACAAAAAGTATCACCTGGCCATTCACGTTTAAAGCCGTCTACTTCACCTTTGTTTGTGGCATCTACTGCTATAAATGGTTCAAGTACAACGTCTCTACTTGCATCTATATTATTGACTACTCTCCATACAAGCATATAGGGGTCATTGATGTCATTATTTGCTACGTCTACTATGATGAGTAGTTTAATATGTGCTGCTAGTACTTCTAACTTTTTGATGAGTTTCTGTTGTGACTTCTTTTTATCTACTGTTATGACACAGACTGGATTTTTAGTATGTGTGAAGTATTGTTTTAGAGCTTTTACGCGTGGTTGTATCTCTTGTATTTTACGTAGTAGCTTTTTGTCTGAAAGTAACGCTTCTACACCCTCTTCCACCTCATCATCTGTGGCATCTACACCCAATTTTCCACCTACGAACTGCTCTGATGACGAGTGATCAAGATGGTCTACTATACCTTTGGTGATAAACACTCTCTCAGGGCTTAGACGGTTGAGTATATGTTCTGTTAAAGCTTCAAACTCTTCTAACTCTGGAGCATCTTCTCCCACGAACAGTGCATGTTTCACAAAACTCATCTGTCCTACACCCCAAAATGCATGCATAAACTGCATGGCATGACCTTTGTAAAGTGTTTTCATTTTTGCCATGATTAGGTTATGGAATACACCATTTTCAGGCATGTTGTAGTCTATGAGGTCTGGTGCCATAGGTTTCAGCATAGGTAAAAATACACGCTCCGTTGCCCAACCCATATACTTGTCCTCTAGGGGTGGCTTACCTACTACAGTAGCAGCAAAGACTGGGTTCTTTTTCATAGTAATGGTCTCTACTTCCATTACTGGAAAAGGCTCTTTGAGTGTATAGTAACCTGTATGGTCACCAAATGGACCTTCTATTTCAGTAAGCATTGGGTCTACGAATCCTTCTATCACGATGTCTACATCTCTTGGAATATAAATATCATTCGTGAGTGACTTTACAAGTTGAGCATTTTTGCCACGAACAAAGCCGTAGAGCAACATCTCAAACATACCATGAGGCATAGGTGCTTGTCCACACCAAATGTAGAGTGGGTCTCCTCCTATAGCAACAGAGATAGGCATTTTTTTACCAGCTCTTTGGTACTGGTCAAAAAAATGTGATGCATCTTTATGTATTTGCCAGTGCATACCTAAACGATTTTTATCATACTGTTGTAAACGGTACATACCAAGGTTTTGCATCTTTCCGTCTAAACTTTGGGTATAAACTTGCCCCATAGTAATAAATGCTCCACCATCTTCTTCCCATGTTTTAAGTATGGGTAGTTTGTCTAAGTCAACTTCTTCTTTAGGTATGATGACTTCTTGACATTCCCCTTTAAATTTTAAACGTTTTGGAAATACATTTTTAAGAGAAAAAAGCTTAGGTATCATGGCTATTTTGGCTTTAAGTCCTTCCGGTGGTTTAAGTTTTAAGAGTTCATCTATGCCTTCTGCCACTAGGTCTGGATGTTTGCCAAATATTTTCTCTGTTAGCTCTTTATTTGCAAAGATATTCATAAGCACTGGCATCTCATACTCTATGCCTTTTGCCTTGTTAATGGGCTTTGTAAATAGTAGAGGACGAGAGTTATCTGTTTTCACTTCAACGTACGCTACATGAGGAATTTCTAGTTCAACATCTAGTGGTGTATTTATTATCTTTAAATCGCCATTTTCTTTAAGCCATTCTATTACATCTTGCATTGTTACATCCCTTAACTTTGTCTTAACATTTATAGATGGATTATAACCATAAAGTAATTTACATAATATGAATTATGTTATGATAATAAAAAGAGAATAAGGAGAAATTACTTTTATGTATAAAAAATTTATCTATAAACTATTAAAGTATTTCCTTGTTATTGTTGTTTTAACCTTGGTAACTCTTTTTTATTTTTTCAACACAAAAAGTGGACAAAAAAAGACCTACAGTGTACTCTCTTACTACCTAACAAAAAAAGCTGGATTTGATGTTGAAGTCAATGACCTTATTTTACGTAAATTTCCACACATAACATTCAATGTACTTGCCGATGAAAAATATACAATTAATATAGATGGCAATTTAGAAAAAGTACCTCATGACTTAACACTGGACTTAAACTTCCATCTTACTAGTAACTGTATATCTACAAAAGCTTGTCATATCGATGATCAAATAGATATAAAAGGTAAAATTACTGGGAAACCTAAACAGATTGTACTCACAGGAAAAGGTAACATTCTTGATGGTACAGCACATTTTAGTATGAAACAAAATAAAAAAGTCTATGAAAATGTTCGCCTAGAACTACATGATGTAAACTCTACAAAACTCTTAAAACTTCTTGAACAAAAAGCCCTCTTTAATGGTAGTTCTGATGCTGTCATTCATTTTGATTACCTCTCGAAAAAAAATAGAACAGGCAGCATTTCCTACAAAGTACATGACAAAAGCCTATATGGTGTGCCCACAACCTTAGACGCGACAGTCAATATTGTTGATGACAACCATACTTTTACTATCAATGCCATATCTGATGATGGTACACTCTATATTACGGATGGCCACTATAATAAAAAAACAAAAAAGGCACATGCACTCTATAGTCTTGACATTAAAAAGTTGGAAAGTTACAAAAAGCTTTTGAAACAAAAATACATTGGTTCATTTCAACTCAATGGTGAAATAAATTATGACAATAAACAGATGGATATTATAGGAGTATCCAAAAGTTTAGGTGGTACACTTGACCTTAAGTATGATAAAAAATATCTAAATGTTCAGTTAACCAATATTCCATTTCGTTCTTTTATACAACGTATAGATGCCGATACTATACTTGATGCAAATACCTCAGGAACAATAACCTATGATTTAGAAAAAAAAGAGATGTTGGCTAAGACAAAATTGAAGAGTATTCAATTTATTCCATCAAAATTTATAGAATCTCTTAAGAAAAAATTCAATATCGATCTATCTACAGAATCTTTTGATACCAGTAACATACATGCGAGTTACAAAGACAATACTTTCTCATCTCAAATCACTCTAGCAAATGAAAAAAGACACCTTATACTCACAGATACCCAGTATGACTCAAAGAAAAAAGCACTTGATACTTTTGTTGAATTAAAAATAGCGGGACAACTTTTGAGCGGTAACCTTTATGCTAGGCTAGATGACTATATTACCGATGACTTATATCTTAAATTCTCAGGTAAGCTTAATCAATACTATCATCTCAAGCTTGATGGGTTGATTAATCAAGACCTTATCAATATGAGCTATACACTCAATTCAGAACGTCTACCTAGTCATATTTGTACTATTGAAGATATTGTCAGTCTTAGAGGTCACCTCAATGGTCCACTAAATCGATTACGTATTAGAGGACATGGTCAAGCCTTAGATGGGAATGTCAATTTTGATACGATTAAAAAAGGTAGTACCTTTGAAAATATGCATGTCAATATGACAAATATTCATGCGAAAAAACTCTTTACCCTTTTAGGTGCACCTGAGCTTCCAAATGGTAAAGCAAATGTTACTTTAAACCTTAAATACTTAATGAATGAACAAAAAAAAGGAACACTACAGTATACACTCAAAAATGCAAACTATAAAACATCTCCTTTAACACTCAATGCCAATGTAGACATCAAAGATTTCAAACATACTTATGATATAAATGCAACTTTAGGTAATGCCAACATTACATTACGTAAAGGTGTTTACAATGAAACTGATGCCTCTTCTCAAGCTTTATATACGGTAAATACCAAAGATTTATCAGAGTTTGAAGAGCTACTAGGTCATAAATATCTCAATTCACTTTTTACGATGGGAAAAGTCAAATATCGTGATCATAAGTTTCAAGTTCGTGGATTGTCAAAAACATTTGGTGGGGCTGTAGATTATCTCTACAAAGATGATATGCTATTCATAGATTTGGAATCCATTTCATTAAGTCGTTTTATGTTGTTATTTCCTTATCCACAAATTTTAGATGCAACACTCATAGGTAATATTAACTATGATTTCAATGCAAAGAAAATTGTTTTAAATACTGCTTTGAAAAATACTAAATTTTTGCCAAGTGATATTGTTGACTCATTGTATGAAAAAGCTGATGTCAATCTACTTCTTGAAACATTTCATGATAGTTACCTAAACGCATCATATCAAAACCATATTTTAACTGCCAACTTAAAACTACAAAACGAGATAAGCCATTTTTATCTTAGCAATGCAATGATCAATACTAAAGAAAAAACAGTCAATGCTTTTTTTGACTTTAAAATTCAAAAACAAGAGTTTACGGGGAAAATATTTGGTAGTTTAGACCATCCAGAGATAAACCTAAATATACAAAAACTCATCCGCTACCAAATGGACAAACAGTTTGATACCTATATGGGTAAAGGTAACCGACAAATGATAGACAGTATGCCCATGGGAACAACAGCAAAAGATGTTGCTGCAGGCATGGGTGCAGGTTTCATGGGAATGTTTTTTTAAACCTACCATCTAAAATAAAAGGAGAAATATTATGCATATTATTTTAAAATATTTATTGATAAATATCACCATATTGTCTTCTTTAATTTTACTACTCTCTTACACACCTTTTGGCAATACTTTGGTTTATACTTTTATTGGCAATGAACTTAGCAAGAAAGCCGATTTAAATATCACCGTTCAATCTATAGATATCCATCATTATCCAATTGTTGATATTGAGTTAAATATACAAGATAAAGCCAAACTTTCTCTACATGGTAAACTTTACTCAACATGGCTCAATATGCAATATGTGCTTACAAGTAACTGCGTATCTACAGATGTGTGCACCATAAATGACGATATATCTATCAAAGGGCAAGCCACTGGTGCATTTGAAAGTGTCTACTTGACAGGAAAAGGTAAAATATTTGATGGCAACGTCACATATAGAGCCATAAAATATCCAGAGAAGTTTGAATATGTAAATGTCTTATTGCATGATGTAAACTCAAGTAAGCTCTTCACTCTTTTAGGGCAAGAGGGTCTCTCTGAACCACTTATAGAAGGTAAAGCAAATGCTGAAATAGACTTTGATATTATGGAAGAAGAACACAGACAAGGCTCATTAACCTATTCTGTAAAAGACAATACTCATTTTGGATTTCCACTTAACCTCTATACAAAAATAAATATAAACGATGCTAATCACACTTTTAATATTGACATAAACTCATCTTACTTAACATTAATAATCAAAAATGGACAGTACAATCAAGAAAACAGTAGAACAGAAGCATACTACACTTTAGACGTGAAAGACCTGTCTAAATTTGAAGAACAATTTGGATACAAATACCAAGGTGAATTTTTCTCTAAAGGAAAAATAAGCTATGACCAGCATTTATCTATTTCAGGACTTACACGAAGCTTTAATGGCATTATGAATTATACCTTTGAAAAAAAGGGACTTTGGGTGAATTTAGATGATGTCTCTTTAAAAGAAGTCATGACCCTCTTTCCTATACCAAGCACCTTAGATGCTGAAACAACAGGAATGATTTACTATAACTTTGCAGCAAAAACTTTCCTAGTGAATGCTAAGCTCAATAATGCCAAATTTATACCTTCTAAGTTGGTAGATATATTTCATAAAAAAACTGGCATAAAACTTCAAAAAGAAACTTTCAATAATTCAATACTAGATGCCAGTTATCATAATGGTATTATTGCTGGTGACTTAGCCTTACACAATAAAAAGAATCATTTAAATTTTACACATGCACAAATCGATACCAATAAAAATAAACTAGCCATAAACTTTGACATGTACGTAAAACGAGAAGGATATATGGGTAATATTTATGGTTCATTGGATGAACCAGAAGTCAATTTGAATTTAAGTAAACTCATAAAACATAAAGTAGAGAACAAATTTGACAAAATTATTGGTAGAAAAAATAGAGAGAATATAGAGAAAATGGTAAAGTCTATTCCTCTTGTAAATGCAGCTGAAGATATAGTATCTGACGCTACAAGTTCATTTATGAAAATGTTATTTTAAAGCCCATACATTTTATAGTCTTTCAGGCATTTCCTCTTTAAAAGCAATACTCTCTGCCTTTTCTAAAATATCTAGCGCACCATCTGCTATCATCTCTTCTGCCAATTGTAATCCTAGCATACTACATTCAGATACTTTTGAAGTAAGCTCTTTGTGCACAATATTTGTGCCATCAGGGTAACCAAGCATAGCTTTAATCTTTATATTTTCATCCATTACAACAGCATTAACAGCTACAGGTGCAGAGCAACCAGCACCTATAGCAGAGACAAAATCCCGTTCTAATTTCGAACATATATTAGATACTTTGTTGTTTAAGCTCATCGCTATTTCACGTACACTGTCATTACTGCTGACTATCTCTATACCTAGTGCCGCTTGTCCCATAGGAGGTATAAAAAAATCAAGTTTTTCTACAAAAGGTATGTCTTTTAAAAGATCGAGCCTATAAAGACCAATATAAGCAAGTATAATAGCATCATACTGCCCTTCTTTAAGTTTTTTAAGCCTAGTGTTTACATTGCCTCTAAGCTCTTTTACTTTTAAGTCTGGACGACGTTCTAGTAATTGCATACGGCGTCTCAAACTTGTTGTCCCTACAATGGCACCCTTAGGAAGATCATCTAAACTTTTATAGGTATGAGAAAGTAGTACATCACTCTGATCTTGACGTTCAGTAATAGCACACAACTCCAAACCGTCAGGTATATATGTGGGTACATCTTTAAGTGAATGTACAGCTAAGTCAGCATTGCCAGCAAGCATTTCATCTTCAAGCTCTTTGGTAAAATGCCCTTTACCCCCAATAAGTGCTAAAGGTTTATCAAGTATTTTATCACCTTTAGAAGTAATCTCATTTAACGTGACACTTACATGAGGAAAAGTGCTTTCAATTCTCTCTTTTATGTGATAGGCTTGCCAAAGTGCAAGGTTACTTGCTCTTGTTGCTATAATTAACTTTTCCAATTTTACCCTTTTATTTGATCAGTGCTTTATAACCGTCACGACTTTTATCCCACTTACCATCTATATAAATAGTAGGTGTACCAGATACCATCATTCTGCCTGCAACTTCAGTATCTGACTTTAATGCATCTTTTACTTCTTGAGCATCAACTTTTGTAGCAGAGACACTGTACCCAGCATGGTCTTGTACTGCTGAGAGTATTTTTGTAATATCTGTCTCTTTAGCATCAATTTTTAAAGAGTATATTTTTGCTAAAACATCCATTTTACCTTCATGCTGTGCTACATGCATCACACGTGTTAACACATCAGAAACAGGGTGAATACGTAAAAGTGGCAAATGATAATAATATAGGGCTATTTTTGTTGGATTATCTTCTGCTGCTTTAAAAATTTGTGGTACTAGCTCTTGACAAAAAGGACATTGAGGATCAGAAAAAACAATAACCTTATGCGTTGCATCTTTGTTACCAAATATTAAGTGTGCATCATCATACATGCTTGTCGGTACTGAAGGTTTAATGTTATCTCTATAATTCATACCTGTTTTTAAATCAACAAGGTTTCCTGTTATGAGACCATCTTTGACAAACATAATTTCAGGGGCATGTATCTCTTTTTTTTGATACTCTAAGTCCATAGTTGTTAATAATACATTCCAACCTGGCAAATTTTTATCTGTTTTTGACTCAATAACAGTCACACCTTTTACAGTCACCTGTGGGTTTTTAACCACAGATTTTTTAGCATAATTAACCAATAGTGCGTTATCGGGTTGTGCATTTGCACTTAGTGTTACAGTAGCTACAAGTAAGCTACTCAATAATTTCGACATCAATGACATTGTCATCTCCTTTTTTTGTATGTAAGTTAGTTTGTTCTGGCGTTATTTTAGCAATAAATTGTAAATAAAGTGTGTAAACAAAAGCAACCACTCCCAAAAAATCACTTAACACCCCAGGAATAATAAGTAACACTGAACCAGCCAAATAAGAAGTAGCTGCATTATGAAAACTTTTGGTACTTAACTTTCCAGTCTGCACTGCTTGCATGTTTCCCATAAGGCTAAGTGGTGAATATTTAAGTAGTTTAATCCCAATAAACATACTTATTAAGATCCAAACCACTGACCATAAGAAACCAATATTCTCTCCCACTTTTAGTGAAATATACAGTTCAAGTAATAATATAGGTACTAAAACAAAAATCATTGTTTAAGAAATCCTTGGCAATGCATCTTTGCTTTTTAAATAGGCATATATTTCACCTGCTAAAGCATCATATTCTTCAAAATCACCTATTTTCTCTACATTAAAATTAAAAACAACTTTTTCCATTGTTTTTCGTTCAATTAATTCTATTGAACCCTCCTTAACACCTTTACCCAACACCAATGCATAAGGTATACCTACCAGTTCAAAGTCTTTCATCTTCGGGCCAAATCTCTCTTTTTTTCTATCGTCAAGAAGCACATCAATATGACGTACATCGCTTAACTTTTTATAGAGATGTTCACCTAGGTTACTTTGCATTTCATCTTTTGCATTTGCCACAATGATGTCAAGGGTAAACGGTGCCGATTCTTTCGTCCATATACACCCTTTATCATCATGATTTTGTTCTATTATCCCTGCCAATAAACGGCTAACACCAATACCATACGTACCCATTTCATAAGCTTGTGCTTTACCTTCTTCATTTAAAAATGTTGCATTTAAAGCTTGGGAGTACTTTGTTCCAAGTTGAAAAATATGTCCAGCTTCTATACCTTTAGTCATACGTAAACTAGCCCCACACGCACATAAGTCACCCTCTTTAAAGTCTGTCGCAACTTCTACGTTTGCTCCATAATCACAGCTATCACACACAACAATATCGTCTTCACCAGAGTCAGCAAGTATCATAAACTCTTTTGACCCATCTCCCCCTATTTGACCTGAGTCTGCCTCTACAACCCTAAAATCTAAGCCTAATCTTGTAAATATTTTTTTATATGTCTCTTCCATATGAAGAAATTCTCGCTGCATATCTTCAAGTGTAGCATGAAAACTATACCCATCTTTCATAAGAAATTCTCTTCCTCTCATGAGTCCAAATCTTGGGCGAATTTCATCACGAAATTTAAGATTAATTTGATAGAGATTTAAGGGAAGTTGCTTATAACTTTTTACGGTTTGACGAACAAGATTTACCATCGCCTCTTCATTGGTTGGGCTCAATAAATAGTCATTTTCTTTACGGTCTTGAAAGCGTAATAGTTCTTTCCCATACTCCCCAGAACGTCCTGACTCTTCCCATAAACTCATAGGTGTCACAAAAGACAATGATGTCTCTTGACACCCTGCTTTATCTAACTCATCCTTAACCACATATCGAACTTTATCAAGTATCTTTTTTCCTAAAGGTAAAAAATTATAGAGTCCCGAACCTCCTACAGATTGAATAAGTCCTGCACGTATCAAATAGATATGACTGGCAAGTGTTGCATCATTGGGTGTCTCTTTACTTGTAGGTAATAGTAATCTTGAAAATCTCACGCGTTATATCCTTTTTTATGATGGTCTTTTTTATACTGTTTATAGTCTATATTTTCAGTATTTATATTAAACATTTTAGTCACTGACTCCATGCAGTTTGCATTCTTTTTTTCTGTAGATGACTGACGTAAATACTGTGTAGGATCATGTAAAAATCTATTGAACATTTGTGCTGCCATCTTACGCATATTATCTTCAGAGTCTTTAGAAACAAAGCCTTTTTTTATAGCACGTTGTAATTCAATTTCAATGGCACCAGCAACGTTGAGTCGCATTTGCTTAATAACAGGTTCTACAGAGAGTGTTCTAAGCCACGTATAAAAGTCATCTCTGTACTTTTTAACAATTTCACCTGCTCGTACAGCCTGCTCTTCTCGAAGTGCATGATTATTTGAAGAGATAGTACGTAAATCATCAATACGAAATAGTGAAAGCTTTTCTAACTCCATATCTTCAATATCTCTTGGAATTGCCATATCAAACCAAAGTCGTGAGAGTGTCTCATTTTCTATAAGTTCTTTGGTGATTATAGGTTCTTTAGCCGATGTAGCAGAAAAAATCAAACGATAACGATTAAGATACTTTTCTAATTTATCTACATTATCTACTTTAATGTTTTCACCAAGTCCATCAATAAGTGCTTCAATCTTTTCTACATCACGACCTAAAATAACGACATCACTTCCCGCTCTTAGCAGATGTTTAGCCGCCAATATACCCATCTCCCCTGCACCAATAACCACACTTGTCATTCCTGAGATATTATCTCCTAAAAGTGTATGTGCCTGTGCCACAGCAACAGAAGCAATAGAGATAGGATTTTGCGATATATTTGTAACATTTCGTACTTCAGCTGCACACTTTACCGCATAAGAGACAAGACGATTAAGTTTACGTTCAGCCGTCTTATTTTTATGTGAAAGCATAAAAGACTCTTTTACTTGACCTGTGATTTGAGACTCTCCTATGACCAGTGAATCAAGTGAAGATACCACAGAAAACATATGCTCTACAGCTTCTTCATCATCATAACGAACTGCCATATTTTTAAGTGTATAAAAGTTTAAATCACTCTTTTTTGCCATAAGACCAAGTATAGCGTGAAAGGATGAAAAATTATCGTTAGTGGCAAGTACTATTTCAACACGGTTACACGTAGAAATAATAAATGCTTCATTTACAAACGCAAATCCTGTAAGTAAATTGAGCATTTCTATGGTTTCATTTTCATTTGAAAATGCAAGACTTTCACGCATTTCTTGTTCACAACTTTTATGAGAAAAACTTACAATTTGATAGTACAATTAAAAGTCCCTCTCTATCATAGCCATAGCAATATCACTCAGTGCATTTTCGTTACGTTCATTCATTAAAGTAATAGCCTCTTCAATCAATCTTTTGGCTTCTTCATAAGATTTTTTGATAACACCGTTTTTTTGCATCATAGATGTAATCCATTTTGCATCACTTGTAGAAATATTTTTTCCATGTAATGACTTTAGTTTTATTTTATTTTCTTCATCTAAGCATTCATATAAATAGATGTATGGTAGTGTCGTCTTACCCTCTACAAAATCATGTAAAGCTGGCTTACCCAATGTTTGGGCATCCATAGTAATATCTAAAATGTCATCAATCATTTGGAAGGCAATACCGAGATTACGTCCATAAATCATATAAGGTTTAGGGTCTTTTTTTGCAAGTAATGCCGCAGCACCTGCACATGCTTCCATAAGTGACGCAGTTTTTTGATAAATCATTTCTAAATAAATCTTTTTGTCTATATTAAATGATTTTGAGAGCGATACATCTTTCAACTCACCAAGACTTAACTGTATTACAGAATTTGAAATCATTTTTGACACTTCAGATGAAATATTATTAAGCTCAAAGAAGCCTTTAGAGTAGAGTATATCACCTAACATAATAGCTGTTTTGTTACCATAAAGTGCATTGAGTGATGGTTTAGAACGACGCGTATAAGCATCATCAATCACATCATCATGCAACAAAGATGCAGCATGAATCATTTCAACCACTGCAGCTGTTTTAATCACAGTTAAAGAACTGCCCGCTATTTTAAGTATCAGCTTTGCACGAAGTCGCTTACCATGTGGAAGTTTTGCATAAAGTACACTCACTTCCTTGTCATTCAGTTCTTCTATAAACTGCTCAATTTTTCTTTCTACTGCGCTTAACACTATATGTATCCTAAAAATGATTTATCTACAAGCATTTATTATAACTAAATCAAGCTAATCTCTATCCGTGTTGCTCCACAAAAGTTTCATAATCACCATCAAAGTCAATAATTGTTCCATCTTCATTTATTTTTATAATTCTATTTGCAAACGCATCAATAAGCTCTCTATCGTGAGAAACACAGATAACACCACCTTTGTAGTTGTGTAACGCTTCACCAAGTGCTACAATAGCTTCAAGATCAAGGTGGTTATTTGGCTCGTCCATCACTAAGAAATTTGAAGCATCCATCATAATTTTAGAAAGCATTACACGATGTTTTTCTCCCCCAGAACAAGCATCTATCTTTTTCTTTTGTTCTTCACCTGAAAAAAGCATACGTCCTAGTGTTTTGCGTATATCATCAATGTGCCATTTCACATCAAAACCCTGTATCCACTGAGGAAGTTCTTCATCACCCACTACAATGTCTGTGGCATTTTGTGGAAAATACGAATAGGTAATCGTTTGTCCCCAGTTGTGCTTACCACTATCTGCTTTCACTTCTCCCATAAGGATTTTAAGCAGTGTTGTCTTCCCTACACCATTTGTACCGATGAGTGCTATTTTATCACCCTCATTTACTTTTAGATTTAGATTTTCAAATACTTGTTCCCCATCATACGATTTAGCCAGTCCCTCTACATCAAGCACTTCATTACCAATATCGCGATGTGCCTTAAACATAATAGACGGGTCTCTACGTGACGAAAGCTGTATAGCTTCAACATCGAGTTTATCTAATTGTTTTTGTCTTGATGTTGCTTGTTTTGCTTTAGAAGCATTTGCAGAAAACCTTCTAATAAAAGACTCTAATTCATCTTTCTCTTTAAGTGCTTTACTTCTGTCTGTCTCAGCCTGTTTTGCTATGAGGTTTGCAGCGATGTACCACTCATCATAGTTCCCTGTAAATTCACGTATATTTTGGAAGTCAAGATCAAGTATATGTGTCACAACACCATTGAGAAAATGTCTATCGTGAGAGATAACCATGAGCGTACCTTCGTGACGCTTTAGCTCTTCTTCTAGCCATGCAATAGTAGCCATATCAAGGTTATTGGTAGGCTCATCGAGAAGAAGTACATCTGGTTTTAAAAACAATACTTGTGCCAGTAATATTTTAAATTTGTCTCCTCCTGTGAGAGAAGACATCAATTCGCTATGTTGTGCAGAAGGAAAGCCAAGTGATTCTAGTAGTTTTTCAATTTTTACATCAGACTCGTATGTCGGGTCTTCATCTGCACATATCATCTCTAGCTCACCTAATCGGTTGTTAACCTCATCAGATTCAAAATCACCTTCCATGTAGAGTTTTTCTTTCTCTTTTTGAGCATCAAAGAGCTTTTTATTTCCATAGAGTACCGCGTCACTTAGTGTATATTCTTCAAAAGCATACTGGTTTTGAGAAAGCATACCTAGTTTCAATCCGGGTTGAAGTTGCACCTCTCCATCACTCTGTTCAAGTTCACCCGCAAGAATTTTCATAAATGTAGACTTCCCTGCACCGTTTGCCCCTATAAGCCCATAACGTTTACCTACATCCATTGTCATATTTATCTTATCGAAAAGTACTCTTTTCCCGTAGCGTTGTGTTAAATTTACTGTACTAAGCAAGTTCATCCTTCAATCAAATTATAAGTTGGCATTTTAGCATAATGCTCTGAAAATCAGTTATTATCTTAAGGGGACCTCTAATAATACAACTTAAAATAAAATTTTATTTGATAGTATGATTAAAGCAAATAAATATAAAAACAATAACGCTGATTTATGCTTCTTAGAAGCTACTATGTCTTTGAGCCATATACCTAGTGTCACACCTATAAGTGATGCAATAGCCACAGTAAGTCCATTTTCAAAGTCAATTGTACCAATACTTAGTCGACTTATGAGACCTGCTACAGAAGAGAATACTACAAAGAAAAGTCCTACACTCACTGCCTTTTTAATAGGATAGTGCAATACACCTACCAGTAATGGTGTCAAAATGATAGAACCACCAATACCTAGGGTAATCGCAAATATTCCAGTAAGTAGACCAATCATAAAAAGTATAGGTTTAGGCAATGTTTTTGTTTTTGCATCATCTTCATGCTCAGGAGAGAAAAAGAGTCTAACCAATGCAAAGACTAAAAGTCCAAAAAAGAGTCCTTGAAGTATATTGTCAGATATATAGTTTGTGACATAACCACCAATGTACCCTCCTATAAACCCTCCAGAACCAATAAAAAGCCCTTCTCCTAAAAGAAGTAAACCTTTTTTATAATTCAAATAAGAACCAAAAATAGAAGAAAAAACCATCTGCATAATAGAAATACCAATAGCACTCTTAATATCGAAGCCAAATAATAAGAGTATAGGTGTGAGTATCATACCCCCACCAATACCAAAAAAGCCTGACATAGTTCCTATAAATATACCAACAAGTAACAGCTCTATAAACATAATAAGACTCCAAAAATAAACTTGAAAGTATAACATATTTTAATCATGTGAAGTCTATATATAAAAGGTGACGGAGAAAAAGAAACATTAATACATAATTACTACTTATGTTTAAATTAAGTTTATATTATGTATAATACGTTCATAAACATATTAAAAGGATTTAAAATGACAAAAAAAATACTAACTATACTTGCAGCTTTTTCTCTATTAGCAGCACCAACAATGATTATGGCAGATGAAACAGAAAAAAACCCTAATAGCTGGGTTGAAGAAGTAGCAACAGATTTTGGTACTGACTCTTATGATGTAGATGGATGTTTTTGCTAGAACTAGCAGATATTCTCTCAAATATTTTCTAGGGTAGGCATAAAACCTACCCTATTTTAATTTAAATATTTACTATTTAACAGTAAATGTCTCTTTTCTAATCACTCTAAACTTCGTAGCTTCCTCATTATCTTGAAGATCAAACTTTTTAAGTGCTTTTGGCTTCACCAAATAGTAACCAAATGTTGCAGTCACTACATCACCACTTTTTAAATCCCATTTATACGGATAGGCAACTTTAGTATTCGCTGGTATTGTTGTATCTCTAACAATTTGTGTTGCTAGCCAAGGTGGTGTTGGTGCAGGTGACTCACCTTTAACACTACCAATCGTTTTTGCAATCACTCTATCTTGCATTTTTGTTATACTTCCACCACTATTGACCGTAACTACAAGTTTTGCAGAACGCAATGGATGCATTGTAGATGAGTGGGGCACATCATGATTAATGACTACTGTGAACATTTTATTCTCATCTTTTGTAGAAATATCCATAGTTACATACTGTGACAGGTTTGTCAAGTCACCATGTAAACCAGGGAAACCGTGGAATGTATGGGTTTTAGACGAAGACATAATAGATGGTGCTCCATCAACCTTATGCATGTGACACTCTATACAATTCTTTTTTGATGCATTATTGTTGATGTCTGTTGCACACACTTGAAACTCTTTTTTATTTGATTTATGCGAATGACAACCCATACACATTTTACCATTTTCAAAAATACTTTTTTTCGTTTCTATCCCATGAAAAGGAGAAGACCCTGGCTTTGACTTAGAAGTAAAATAAACTTTTTCTTTTAAAGAAACCATGTTTTTATTCATTGCAACACCATGTTTTATATCTTCTATACGGTGACAATATGCACAAGATACTGCTTCATTTTGTGTTTCATTGTCTGCGTCTGGCGTGACACCATTATTTGACTTAAGTAATGCACTTAAGTTATCTGCTGTTGGTACATGACAATGTCCACAACGGTATTTTTCTTTTTTGTTATATTGTGGATGCTTATCATACACTGCACCATGTATTGGGTCTTTAAATATCGTTGCTTTTGCATGTTGTGATGTTTTATACTCAGCATAAATTGCTGGGTGACAAGAACTACACTCTTTATTTTTAGCAAATTGCATATTGGCAAATGCAAAACCGGTCAAAAGACTAAATAGTAATAATTTTTTCATCATATTTCCTTTTTATTCAAATACATAATTCTAAAATGCATAGTTCATAATCAAACGAGTATGATTTTGCGTTCTTTTTTTCTTAGCAATACTATACTCTGAAGTACGATTTGCATTAAATAGTTTCAGTGTAAGTTGTGGTAATGGCTTATAGACAATAGCAATGTCTCTTTCAGTTGCATCTGTTTGTGATGGACGAGAAAACTTTGTGCCATCTGGTTTTTTTCCATTTAAATTCATATCTGACTGACCATAGTCTGCATAAGAAACCATAAACTTAAGGTTTTTAAGTGGCTTATACACTAGTGTTGCCTTATAGGCATTTACATCACCACGATACTCATTTCTAGAGAAGATTGAAGAGGTATATCCTGGGTTTGATCCCCATGCGTTAAGTAAACCACCCTCATCTTTACTGGTATAAGCAAATTTACCTATGACTTTACCCCATTTAACTACAGCTTCTGCTCCAACCATGGTTCCACCATAATTTTTTTCATAAAAGGCATTGTCTATGTTTTGGTTCCATACTTGGGCTGAAAGTTTCATCCCTTTCCCTTTACCTAATGGTATTTTATAGCTAGCATCAGCATACAAGTTATTTGCTACATCATCCACCATAAAATCCCATACTCTAAAGTTAAATCTTTTTATTTTCTTCTCATACCCTAAAACCAATATACCACTTGAATCATTGCTCTTCACTGTATCACTAATGTCAAAATAAGTACCTCTTTCTAGGTACCCTTTAGGATTCTTAAATGGAGAAATTGCCATTCCCGCTGTACCTGTTACTTCACCAATCAGACCAAAGTCTGCTGCAGATCTAGAACCATAAGACATTTTTGTAATGTATGCTAAGGTTGCCTTACCACCCAATATTTTTCCATCAAGTCTTGCAAACTCATATAGGTTAGGCACATGTGTAATTTGTATTTTGGTAAATGGTGATTTAAATTGGCTTCTTGCCAATGTAGCTTTAACACCATGTGAAGCATAAGAGATGTGTGCACCCCATGCGGTACCAGCATCGAGCTCACTAGGACTTTTAACTTCATTCAAAAACTGACCATATGCGATAGCTGTCTCATCTGTATCAGTAAGACCAGAATCCATAACACCATATATTTCAGCACCTACTTTCAAACCTTTTATTAATTCCATACCATAGCCAAGACCAAAACCAAGTGTACTCCCCGTTACCGGGTCAAAACCATTCTCATTTCCATCAAAAATATGATGCATTCTTACATACCCATGTACTGCCCCGTCATCTGCTGTGATAGGTTTCTTCACATACTTATATTTTGCCTTTGTATATACAGGTGCCACAATATCTGCTTTCACATCATCTATGACCGCAACATTCGTATCCGCTTTAGCCAGTATTTGACCACCAGCAAATGCTAACTCCGATGCTAAGGCTACACTTAGTGTAATCATTCCAATTTTATTCATAACCAATCCTCCTAATTATTTGTTAAGTTTAATTTTACATATAAAAAACTTCAGTATAAGTTAATATTTAATTATTTAGTTTTATAATGATTGTCTTTTTGTAGTAACTATACATTTTCATATTATGCTTATCTTCTAATCTATGTACTACATATTTTTGATATACTTATACATATAAAAAGTCTATCTACTACTAGGGAGCGTACCTTTATGTTTAACATGAAAAAAATATTTTCTACCATACTCATTTTTCTCAATATTCTTCTCTTATCATTTATTGTTTATAGTGTTTTTGGACTTATACAAACAGGTTCAACAGCAAAAGCATATAAAGCGGACTATGCCACACTCCACTCTGTAGAATACGGCATGTTTAACTCAGACAAATGGACAGACAAGGTGGTTCATGTCATAGAAACTAAAATCACAAGTTTTAACCTTAATGCCAATAACAGAGATGAGATAAAAGGTTACGTAGAAACGATTATTAATACACTCATTATGGAAGCTGAACGTGTTGTAAAAGAACGTAACAAAGGTAAACGTGGATTTTTTGAAGGTATTTTAGGCTCAACCAAACAGATGATAACCGATACAATTATTGATTTTGAAGATTTACGTAAACGTGTACCAGAATTTACAGATGCAGTCATGTCAGAAGTAGAGAAACCTACAAACCAAGAGAGAGTAAAAAAACTTTTGCAAGAAAAACTTAGAGAATTTATACAAAATAATGTACAACTTACTACCGATATGACACCTTTCAATACTGTACTTAAAAAATATAATACTGATAATTTAGAAGATTGTACTACTATTTTACATGCAAATATAAAAAATACATCAAAAACGATGAATATCATTATGCAATTAATTTTACTTTCTACACTACTCATTGTAGTATTTGTTATTATCCAAGGTAGACTTAATTCTCCAAATTTATTTATACTTTTTGGGACAACTGTTGCACTACTTGTCTCAGGTGTTATGTTACCTATGCTTGACATTGAAGCAAAAATTTCAAAACTCTATTTTAAGATTTTAGACCAACCCATTGTTTTTGAAAATCAATTACTTTTTTTTCAAAGTAAAAGTATCTCTGATTTAGTGTCACTACTACTCGAATCAGGTGAAGCAAAAATGATACTTGTAGGAGTATTGCTTGTTATGTTTTCTATTATATTTCCTACACTTAAACTCATTGCTACAACTATCTACTACTACAGTTCAGGCATACTAGGAAACAATGCCGTCATACGTTTCTTTGCCTTACGCTCTACAAAATGGTCAATGGCAGATGTAATGGT
>JAYEFI010000033.1:0-5231 GCA_034658615.1 Campylobacterota bacterium | reverse complement strand
ACATCATCCATTGGGTGTCTGTACATTGGCATCGCAAGACGCTTTTCATCAAGTACATGACCAATGAAACCAATTGAACGACCAACAATAAAGAATGCATTAAGTGTACCCGAAGCGATAAACTCATTGATTTCTTCTTCAGAGTAATCTAATGCTCTCCACATATCTACCATAAGAATACCAATAGTACCATCAACATTAAGAATAAGGTTCTCTTTCTTAGATGTAGTCAAGGCTTCAACTGTTCTTGCATAATCAAGAAGTGGTGTTGCAGGGAAGTTCTCTGAAGCAAAGTTCATAAGACCTGTAACTCTTAAGTCTGGATTCTTTAATGATTTAATTCTATGACCAATTCCTGGAATTGGTATACCTTGCTTCTTCATGTGCCCTAAGAACTCTTTTGGAGAAAGGTCATTGTCATTAGCATACTTGAAATGCTCAGCAGCACCATCAATCGCTCCACCAAATCTAGGTCCAATAGTAAGAAGACCAGTTACCAGTGACTCAACAACTGATTTACCAGCTCTTGCTGTTACTTTTGCATTGTGAGCACCAGATACTGCTGGTCCATGATCGGCAACTGTTTTAAGTACTGTTTCAATAAACTCTGTAGCCCATTTTGGATACTGTTTTTTAAACCATAAAAGTGAGATAACATCACCAATACCTTTTCCAGTAGCAGGAGTTGCAACAGATGAGATTGGGAATCCAGCGTAAGTACACTCTTCTCCTCTATCATCAGAAATAGTACAGATAAACTCTTTAGATCTTCTAACAGTAGGAACTGTATTCATATCTGGCTCTGGAATTTCTGAAATGTTCATCTCTGTAAAGACTTTTTTAATCATCGCTGGTAAATCATTAAATGAATCTGGTACATGAATGCCTGCTTCTTTCATAGCATTGTTTTTGTACTCGGCAGTTTCACTTTCAGCATTTGCTGAAGCACCTGCATGACCAAATTGAACACCACTATCGTAATGCTTAGCAATTGTACCAATACACCATGCAATAACTGGTTTAGTAATTGTTCCATTTTTAATCGCTTCAATTACTTTATATTCTTCTGTACCACCAACTTCACCAAGTAAAATCATGTATTTTACATCTGGGTTTTTTTCCATTCTAAGAAGATTGTCAATAAATACAGATCCTACAAATCTATCTCCACCAATTGCTACACCTTCAGCAATACCATCGGCATTAATAGAAATAATATTTGAAAGCTCATTGAAAAGTCCACCTGAACGTGTTACTAGTCCACAAGAACCTGCTCTGTGTAATTTAGAGTTTACAATGTTAGAAATAGTTCCACCAATATTTGCAACTTTAAATGCACCTGGTGTAATTGCACCAACAGTTGCAGGTCCAATTATAGTAACACCTTTTTCTCGTGCAGTTTGGTTCATACCACGTGCAAGTCTTTCAGGTATACCTTCAGCTGTAATCATCATTGATGAAAAACCACCCACTTCAAGTGCTTCCATAGTTACATCATAAGCTGATCTAAACGATGCAAAGTTTAAAAGTACATCAGCTTGTGGCTGAGCAGCTTTTGCATCTGCAGTTGTTTTAAAAAGTGGAATCATCACTTCATCTGGTCCAAAAAAGAATTTTTCAAATTTGTTTCCAGAAGTTGGTGCTACAATAGCAGCCACTGAAGGAGTTTCTCTTTGAATAGTATAGTCGTAGTCTAACATTCTTTGAATAGCAGTTTTATTGTTGTTCCAAAAAATCGCTTGTGTATCTTTAGTATATAATCTTTCCATCTCTTCTCCTTACGCTTCTAATGCCATACGCACGATGTCTGTAACATGTGTCTCTGGTCCATAAACTTCGATGTAAAGACCCATTTTTTTCGCTGCTTCTTCAATATCTTTAAGACCTTTTTCATAGTTTGGTCCACCACGTCTTACATAAATTTTCACATCTACTGCTTTTAATTTATCTTGGTAATTTTCAAATGCTTGGATAATTCCCGTGAATGTCTTAGCAACATCTGTAAAGTTAGCAATAGCTCCACCAATAATAAGTACTTTCCCTCTACCTTGTGCATCTTTTTCTCTTGTCATAAGATCAAAAAGTGTCTCAGCGTAAAATTTAGTCTCACCAGTAGTTGGTCCACCTGAATACTCACCATAGTTTGCAAGATCTTCAATTCCTGCCATATCTGCAATAGTATCAGCATACACAACTGAAGCACCACCACCTGCAACCATTGTCCAGATTCTAGCTTCTGGCTTAAGTAGTGTTAACTTAAGTGACGCACCAGTCTTAGAGTCTGCAAGTTCTACAGCTTCTTCTTCTGGAGATTTATCTTCCATACCAAATGCTGTTGGGTAAGGAACATCGCCCCACTCATTTACCATCATAAATCCAGCTGTATCATCTAGTTTTGCAACCATATCAAGAAGCTCGATTTTGTTTCCTTGCATTACAAAAGGATTAATCTCAAGGTACGCAAAATTTAACTCTTTATACGCCTTAAAGAAACCAATACAAAACTCAGCAAAATTCGCTTTGTCTGCTTCTGCTACATCAGCAGGAACATTTGCTCTAATTTTTTCAGCTATTTCATCATCTGTGGCTGTAATAGGAAATGCCAATTCAGTAACTTTCTCATCCCAATTCTCTTCAATGGCAATACCACCTTCAGCAGACATATAAATAACGTCATCATCACCTACACAAGTAGCCGATACATAATACTCTTCAGATTGCTCATGTGGTGTAAATGGCTCAACAATAAAGTGTGTCAAGTTATCTACAGATGGCTCACCAGTAGGAGTCTCCCCATCGAAAGAGAAATATACTTTTTGCTTAGAAGATGACTTTTCATCTATCCAGCTTGAAGCTTTTGCTAAAGTTACATCACCTGGCTTAGCATCTCTAAAAAGAACCAAGTTGTTCATTCCTCTTTTTCCAAAAAGCATATCTGGTTTTGCAACCAATTTTTTTTCATTTAACCATGCATTTGATTTTGCAGCCTCTTGTAAGTCTGCTCCATTTTGTACCATTACAGTTTCATATGCATATGTAAAGTCTGGGAAATATTTATCCCAGTGTTTTGCTAGAATTGACTTTGCGTCATACTCTCTAATCGCCTTTTGAGCCATCGAGTTCTCCTTTAGTTTAGTTCTTTAAAGTATAGCATTAAGTAGTTTTAGATTTTGATTAGGTTATAAAAATGATAAAATTAAAATTTTTATTGTGTATTTTAGAAACATAATTATCTATCCCTCATAGAGAAGCAGAGAGGGTAATTTTATTATCTTCTCATATGAAGTTTAATAGCTGTCACAAGGTACAAAACCATAATATCTTAGCTGATAATACTCTTTTTTTCTATTTCCGAGGTAACACTTTTTATTGTCATTACTGAGTTTTTTTGAAAAGTAATAAGGATTATAAATATTTTTTGCAAAATGCTGTTTCTTATTTGTCATAGTTTTATAACTTATTTGATGAAATATAACCAATAAAATAGAAATAAGAAGCAAAGACATGACTACTATAAAGCCTTGTTTATAACGTTTTTGGAACTCAGGGAGTCTAACACGCACACTTTTGTTAAATATATCTAACATTGGTATGATGGAAATCATTACGTAAGGAGCGAAATCAGTTAAGTGTACACGTTGTCGTATAGAAAGCAGTAAAGAAAATGCAAGTGCTGTAAACGAAATATACCATAACAATGTTTTCTTTTCACGTAACAAAATACGATACATTGCATAGAAAAAATAGAGAAATAAAAGAGGAGAAAATACACTTGCATATAGCCCAAAAATTTCTACAAAGTGTCCTGATGGACGTCCTCCAATTTCTATCCCTTTGGTAAAAATTAAAAATGCCAAAAGAAATGCACTACTGCTGATGGTTAACAGTTTATCTTTATATGCAAAACCATAAATAAGCAATGCAATAAAAAATATGATAGAGGCGTCATGAATGAAAAAAAGTGAAAACATTACAAAAGGGAGTGGTATATACTTTTTTTGTTCATACATAAGTACAAAAAAAAGCACCAATGGTAACACAAGAATAGCGATACTTGCCATTGATGTCGCTGTTAAGATACCTGGTAAAAACATGTAAATAGCCGTTGCTAAATAGGCATCATTTATTTTACTAAAGTAACGTTGTGAAATTTGATAGAACAGATAAACACTTACTAACCCAAAGGGAATAAAAAGAATACGTAAACCTAAAAAACCATCTACTAATGTTGTACCTGTATGCATTAGCCAATGGACTATACCTTCTGAAGTAAAAAATATTTTTGCTTCATGTGGTGTGATGGGTGTACTCATAGCCAAATATAGTACAGCTACTATATACATGACCAGTGCTATAAATAAATGTTGTTGCTTCATTATTATAGTTTTAAAAAGTTGTCTAGCATCTCGTAACCATACTCACTCATAATTGACTCTGGATGAAACTGAACACCATAAATAGGTTTATCTTTTATCTGTAATGACATAATTTCATTATCGTCTGTGCTGTGTGAGGTTGCTACAACATTATGAGGAAGGTTGTCTTTATTGACTGTGAGAGAATGATATCTAGTTGCTCTAAATTCATTTGGTAGGTCTTTAAATATTGGAGTAGCTTTATCTATAGCAACTTGGGAGGTCTTCCCATGCATCATGTTTTTAGCACGTATTACTTCCCCTCCAAAAGCTTGAGCGATGCTCTGATGTCCAAGACAAATACCAAATATAGGTGTAGTGTCTGCAAATGCTTTGATGACCTCTAAGGTGACTCCTGCATCATCTGGAGTCGCTGGACCAGGAGAAAGTATGATTTTATCGGGATTGAGAGCTTTTATCTCATCTATTGTTAGTTCATCATTACGAATCACTTTAAGGTCAGCCCCAAGTTCCCTACAATACTGTACAATATTGTAAGTAAAGCTATCGTAGTTGTCTATCATTAATACCATTTTACTTCCTTAAATCAACAGACCAAAAAAAATCAATCCATCCTTTTGGTTCCTTCACAAACCATGTTGGTGCTATTTTAGCAGTTTTTTTATAAAACAGTGAGGCACTAAAAAAAGTAATCGTAGGGTATTTTTCGCCTAAAATCTTCAATACCTCAACCAATGTATCCCCTGAGTCTATAATATCATCTACCAATAGTACTTTCTTAACAGACTTTAACTCAGGAATATTGAAAACCTCAACAGAGTCTTTTTTCTGGCTATCTTCATATCCTATAGTATT
>JAYEFI010000032.1:3978-5257 GCA_034658615.1 Campylobacterota bacterium | reverse complement strand
TTAAAATTGATGAAGATGAGCTCAAAACAGATACTTTTGTAAAGTTACTAAATGGTGAGTATAGCTTGAAAGGTTCAGATACATTTTCAATGTGCTACGCAGGACATCAGTTTGGGCATTTTGTACCACAACTTGGAGATGGCAGAGCTATGAATATAGGAACAGTTGGAACCTATCATCTTCAGCTCAAAGGTGTAGGTGAAACAGCATATTCTCGTCATGGTGATGGACGTGCCGTACTTCGTTCTAGTATACGTGAATACCTTATGTCTGAGGCAATGCAAGGACTTAGCATTCCTACTACACTGTGTTTAGGTCTTATAGGTTCAGACCATGATGTAAGACGTGACAGCATAGAAAAAGGTGCTATAGTTTGCCGTGTAAGTACATCTTGGGTACGTTTTGGTACTTTTGAATACTATGCCTCTTGCGGGATGCATGAAGAGCTTGAAGCTTTAGCCAACTATGTCATAGATGAGAGCTTTCCACATATGAGTGGGAAAGAAGACAGATATACTAGGCTATTTTATGATGTGGTGGTTGTAACGGCTAGGCTCATGGCACAGTGGATGTCGGTAGGGTTTACCCATGGTGTGATGAATACTGACAATATGTCTATAGCTGGACTTACTATAGACTATGGTCCTTACGCCTTTTTGGATGATTTTAAACATGATTTTGTGTGTAATCATACAGATGAGCAAGGACGTTACAGCTTTGAAAACCAGCCGAGTGTCGCAAAGTGGAATCTAGAACGACTTATGATGGCACTAAGCCCATTAACCACTATAGATAAAATGCAAAAAGCACTTGTGATGTATGATAAAATTTATACAAGATACTATCACTACTATATGTGTAAAAAACTTGGGCTTGAGGGTACAGTAGAAGGTGACCCTGAGCTTATAGATGATATGTTTGATATGCTAGAACTACTTCATGTAGACTACACACTGTTTATGAGAACACTTAGTTGTTATGAAGGTGATAGAACATTACTACTGGGAACTGGACTTTACCATGAACCTATGCATGTATGGCTAGACAGGTATGATGAACGCATCAAGACCATAGACAAAACAGAACGTAAAAAACAGATGTTAGCTGCAAACCCAAAGTATGTACTTAAAAACTATATGCTTCAAGAGGCGATAGATGCAGCAGAAGATGGAGACTTTTCGGTAGCAGATGATTTGTTCACCATAGCAAAAGACCCTTTTTCTGAACACCCGAAATTTGAAAGATGGGCAAAAGCTACACCTGATGCATTTAAGAATCA
>JAYEFI010000032.1:0-3878 GCA_034658615.1 Campylobacterota bacterium | reverse complement strand
AAGGAAAAAATATGACACTAGAAGAACTACAAACTATTACAAGAGAAGAAGTAGGAGTATGCCTATACTTTTCAGGAGAATTTTGCAATGTTTGCCATGCACTTAGACCTAAGGTAAAAACACTTTTTGATGCTGAATTTCCACAACTTAAACAAATCTATTTAGATGCAGAGGAACATAGGGACATTGCTTTGCATTTTCAAGTCTTGTCTGTGCCTACAATGATAGTTTTTATGGATGGTAGGGAGTTTGTTCGTGAGGGTAGGTCTGTGTCTTTGCATCAGCTTACTGAAAAATTAAAACGTCCTTATGGGATAATGACAGAGTAAGTTAATGTATTAGTGACGTACTTCTATATAGCTATTGTTTTTGCCACTTTTACGCATAAGTGCGTATAATTTTTTTGCATTATAAGTACGAACTCGTATGCACCCATGACTTGCTTTTCGTCCTAAACGTTTCACACTTTTTGTACCATGTATAGCAATACCACCATTAAAAAAAATAGAATAAGGCATAGGAGAATTGTTGTATTGACTAGAAAAATGCATTTTTTTAAGCACTGTCGGACGAAAAAATCCTGTAGGGGTACGATATCCTTTTTTACCTGTTGAAACTTTCCATTTATATAGGAGTTTGCCTCCTTTATAGACTTTCATTCGCTGTTGAGATATATCTATCTTTGCTACAATTTTATTACGTGCTAATTTTTCTAATTTCTTTTTTTTAGCAAGTGCTTTTGCAATTCTCACTAGCTCTTTTGTCTCTTCTCTTATTCGCTTGAGTTCAGTTTCTTGAAGAAAATTTTCATGATCTGCGTAAAGTACGGATAAAAATGAGTTTTGAGATTGTTCAATATTTAAAAAAGAAGTATCAAATGGGTTAGCATATATTTTAGAAAAATTATAAAAAAATAGTGTGATAAATATAAAAAAAGAAAACTTTGTAATAATATGCATTTTAATATACTTTAATATGTATGTGAAAAAATAAAATCATTTTTTTGTAATAATAGAGATATTTTCAAACCCTTTGGTTTTTAAAATATCTATGACATCTACAAAATAACTAAACGCAGAGCTTTTATCCATTTTTAACGAAATAACATCTTTTTTTGGGTCAAGTTTCATGAGTTTTTCTTTTATGACTTCAAGGCTTAACTCTTCTTTGTCATAAAAATACTTACCTTCTTTGTCTACCGAAATATAGATACTTTTTTTGTTTTCTTCTTTTTTTGATGAAGCAGAAGGTAGGTCTACTTTGATACTCTGGTTGGTTACAAATGTAGCTGTAGCCAATATGATGACCAGTAAAACAAGGACAATGTCAATGAATGGAACAACATTCATTTTGTCAAAACGTTCTCTTCTCATTTTCTTATCCGTTTAGTTTGACATTGTTACTGTGCGTCTCTTGGGCTATTTCCCATTTTGCTAAAAGTATATCTACTTTAGTCAGTAATGCATTGTAAATAACTGTAGCGGGTATGGCTACAACCAGCCCAGCTGCAGTGGCTTTGAGTGCAAGTGCTAAGTGTTGCATGATTTCTCCTGGATTAATACTATCTTGCTTTTCACCAATGATATAAAAGGTCAATATAATAGCAAGTACGGTACCAAGAAGACCAATGTAAGGTGCATTTGACCCAATACTAGCAATGGTAGGTAAACGTTTACTCAAATCAAGTTCAAGTGCTGTTTTATTGGTATATCTTTTTACATTAACCCCACGGTAAAAGAGCATACGTTCTATGGCGTATGCAAATGTAATAAATGAGAGAAAGATGAGTAGTCCGATGATTCCATAATCAACGATGTCTTTTATTTGGTCTATTGGCATGGGTTGTGTCCTTTATATGAGTGTTATTATATGTACATATTCTTAGAGGTCAGCTTAACGCAAACGATAATTGATGCTAAAACTAACGTTATCTGGCAAAGAAAAACCTATGTTTTTTACAGAAACAGGAAAAGATGCCTCGACAGCTTTTCGTGCAGACTTTTTAAACAATGAAGAACCTGTGATTTTCAGGTTTGTAATGCGACCATTTTTTAAAAGCCTAAAAGAGACGTTTACTTTTCCCTGCATACCTCTTTTTTTTGCCATTCGAGGGTATGACTTGTTATTGTTGATTTTATTGCGTAACTTGGCATAAAAAAGATTACGTGCATTTGCTTTAGACGCACTGTTTTGTTTTTTTGTTTTTTTATGTATAGTCGAAGTCGTACTTTTCTTAGTACTTCTAGTAGACTGTTTAACTTTTTTGATGATTTTCTTCTTGACTTTTTTCTTGTTAGGTTTTTTCTTTTTAACTTTTTTAATGATTTTCTTTTTGGGTTTAACTGTTGGTTTTACTTTTTTTATAGGTGTGGGACTAGGTTTAAGTATAGGGATTGTTTTAATTGTTTTTGGCTTTACTATTTTTTTAATTGGAAGTGGCTCAGGTTTTTTCTCTACAATAGGTTCAGGTTTTGGTGGTTCAACTTCTTTAATGGGTTCTATTTCTTCTACGGTTTCAACGGGAGGAGGGGGTATAAATTGTGTGATATTGAGTTGTATTTTTTTCTCTCTAGGTTCAACAACTTTGTTTATGCTGTTTTTTTGAACGATATAATATCCGGAGATGATGCCTAGGTACAAAAGTGTGGTGAGAATATATGAGATACTATGACGGTGTTCAAACATAAAGCAGCATTCAATCCTATTTACCTAGAGAGGTTTTTGTGATACGTATTTTACCATTTAATGTTTAATAATATTTATATTTTGATAAAGTTATATATTGTACAACCCAAACTAAGCTATTTTTCATTTTATATTATGTTAATCAAATGGAAGTAATTTTAGTGAAAATCCATTTTAAAGTGCCTAAAATCCATTTTAACGTACTTTTAAGCTGTATAACCTTTCACAATAGATAAAATAATATGATATAAAATTAATCTATAAATATGCAATAAAAGGAATAAAATTGTCTGATTTATTTGAAAATAGTGAAAACACACAAGAGATACGCATAGAAGATAGTATGAAGGCTTCTTACCTTGACTACTCTATGTCCGTCATTGTAGGGCGTGCCTTACCAGATGCTAGAGATGGTTTAAAACCTGTACATAGACGTATATTGTATGCGATGGAAGATTTACATCTTTCTCATAGAAGTCCATACAAGAAGTCTGCACGTATTGTTGGAGACGTGATAGGTAAGTACCACCCACACGGTGACAACTCAGTCTATGATGCACTGGTACGTATGGCACAAGATTTTTCTATGCAAGCACCACTTGTAGATGGTCAAGGTAACTTCGGTTCAGTCGATGGCGACAACGCAGCGGCGATGAGGTATACCGAAGCGCGTATGACTAAAATAGCTGAAGAGCTTTTGAACGACCTAGATAAAGACACTGTAGACTTTGTACCAAACTACGATGACTCTATGTCAGAGCCAGACGTACTTCCTGCACGTGTACCAAACTTGTTACTCAATGGTTCAAGTGGTATTGCAGTTGGTATGGCAACAAACATTCCTCCTCACCGTTTAGATGAGCTTATAGAAGCACTTATATTACGTATAGATAATACTGAAGCAACTGTTGAAGATATGATGAAAATAGTCAAAGGCCCTGATTTCCCAACTGGGGGGATTATCTTTGGTAAAAAAGGCATCACTGAAGCGTACACTACTGGACGCGGACGTATAAAGGTACGTGCTAAAACACATATAGAAGAGACGAAAACAAAAGAGATAGTCATCATAGATGAGCTTCCTTTTCAGGTAAACAAATCACGTCTTATAGAAAACATTGCACATCTTGTACGTGACAAACAAATAGAAGGTATTTCTGAAATACGTGACGAGTCTGACCGTGAAGGTATGA
>JAYEFI010000031.1:3938-18658 GCA_034658615.1 Campylobacterota bacterium | reverse complement strand
GCTGGCATCTACGAGAACATGGTACAAGCATCCGAAAGCTTGGTAGAGTGGGCTAAAATCTACACTCCAAATGTTGAAAACACTGCTAAATACGCAGAGATAAAAGCACAATGGGAAGAAGTCTATGCGTATCAACTAAAGCTTGTAGATAGAGGATTGACACAGAGTATGTGGAAAGCTCCTGGGGTGTAGGAATTGTATATTATGAATGGTAGCGATAGGAACTAAAGACTTAAGGGGACCTCTAATAATAGGTAATGCTCACAATGGGCTTTGCAAATGTAAGATTGTGCAAAAGATTTATAAGTCCTAGCCATAGCTAAGACGCAGTAAATATTTTGTGCAAGATTGCGTTTGCAAAGCCCACCCTACGGGCAGTTACAGCTTTCGCCTATGCGTTGTTACTCTTTTTCGACTTAGCTAAGGCTAGGTCTTCAAAAGAGTGCCTAGCCTAGACAAAAGCTGTAAATGTTGTGAGTATCACCTATTATTAGAGGTCCCCTTAATCCTATTTCGAGATTTGGTTAATTAATAATAAGATACAATATGTATCTAGCAAGATAAGGGAACAAAATGAAAAATATAATACTGATGATCTTAGCAGGTATCTTTATGACAGGTTGTAGTGCCAAGTATCCTAATATGAAAAAAGGTGCCATGATAGGTGCTACTACTGGTGCGATAACCGTTGTCGCACTAGGAGCAGAACAAATGAGTGGTCATAATAGTCCTTTGGTAGTAATGGGAGCTGTTATTTTAGCTTTAGTGGGCTTACTTGTCGGTGGAGGTATTGGATATGTTATGGATAGTGCCCAAGAAGAAAAGAATATGCAAGGGATGAGAGAATCTCAATATTCAGTAGAATTTAAATAGGAAATTAGAAATCAGCTGATAATAATACTCTTAAACTCAAACCTAAGCTGCTACGATTTTACTAATATTTCCTAAATTATTTGCTATAATCAGGCGTACCCTTTTTCGGTAATGGGGTAGTGTTTTAACTTTTGTTCTATTTAGGGTTTGGGCTTGGCATATTTATATGTGGGTGGTAAAAATCTAGAACAAAGGGTGCATCATGGAATTTATTTCCGCACTGGCACTTGTAATTTCTTTAGTAAAAGTCACTTTAATGTGGTTAAATTATCGGGATTGCAAAAAGACCAAGAAGAACACAGACAAAGACTAATTTGTCTCACAAGATGATAGGAATTCGCAGTTCCTATCATTTCTGTGTACCCTTTCCATCATTGTACACAATAAAAATTAAATAAAAATAAAAGTTGACCTTAAAGCCAGAGATATTATTAAACATGACAATTTGAGACTCTTTTCCCTCACAAAGCAATTTTATGCTACCCTATCAATAATCATCTTCTAACAAGATAGGAAAAGCATGAGTAATCAGAAACTAGAACAGATTCAAACAGCAGGGTTTATACTTAAACCTACAGACCCTGAGATTAAGACTCTATTTGAGCGTATTAAAAGTCAGTTTGAAGCTAAGGGGATACGTGTATTGTTAGCAGAGAGTTCTGCAAAGATGATTGGTGTAGAGGGTATAGCTTTTGATAAAATGTGTGAGACATCAGACTTCTTGGTGTCACTAGGGGGAGATGGTACTTTACTTTCTTTGGTGAGACGTTCGTACTATTTTAAAAAACCTGTTATGGGCATAAATGCAGGAAATTTAGGTTTTTTAGCAGACATTACCATAGATGACGTTGAGAGTTTTTTAGAGTTACTCTTTACCGGAGAGTACCGTATAGATGACCGTATGATGATATCTGGTTACATTAAAAAGAGTTCAGGTGAGACAAAAGAGTTTTTTGCTTTTAATGATGTGGTTATTACAAGTCCCAAACCATCTAAAATGGTACAGGTCAATGCATCCATAGACGGCGAACGTTTTAATTCTTACAGAGGTGATGGGCTTATTATCTCTACACCAACTGGTTCTACGGCGTACAATTTGGCTGCGGGTGGGCCTGTGGTGTACCCTTTAACCAAAGCGTTTATCGTGACACCAGTTTTGGCACACTCTTTGGCAAACCAAAGACCACTTGTAGTACCTGCAGACTTTAGCATAGAGCTTGATGCACAAAAGTATGAAGCTATAGCAACCATAGATGGACAAGAGGTGTATGAGATGAACGAGGGTGATGTTGTGCATATAGTGGGTGCAAAAATAGGTGCAAAACTGCTACATAGAAAAGAGCGTAATTACTTTTCTGTATTAAGAGAAAAACTACATTGGGGTGACAAGCTTTGGTAGAACGTCTTTATTTTAATGACTTGGTGACATTTGACACCGTTGAACTGGAGTTCAACAAAGGTTTAGTAGTCTTTACCGGTCCTTCTGGTGCTGGTAAGTCTGTGCTTATGTCTACCATACTCTCCAGCTTTGGGTACAACACACAGGGGAGTGCAACTTTATGTGAGGTGACGCTTTTAAAACCTACTGCTCTGCAAAGTGAAGCCTATGTTTTAGAAGATGAAGTGACCATCAAGACACTTAAAAAAGAGAAGTTACGCTACTTTATAGAAGGGCAAAACATCTCTAAGAAAGCGTTGTCTGAAATGTTTGTGCCATACGTGCAGTATTTGTCTGTGCGTGATAAAAGTGGTTTTGAGTCTGAAGCCTTGGTAAAAATGTTAGACAATGTACTTTTAGCTAGCGATAAAAAATTTAAGAAACTAAAAAAAGAGTACACAAAACGTTATACAAATTATAAGGTAAAATCTCAAGAGCTAGCCAAGATTAAATCTGATGAAGCAAAGTTGGCAGAACTCATAGAATTTGCTACCTATGAAGTAGAAAAGATAGAAAAAATAGATCCAAAAATAGGTGAAGAACTTGAATTGCTACAAGTAAAACAACAACTCTCTCGTATAGACAAAATAAAGGCATCGTTAGCAACAGCTATGGATATTTTTGCAGCTGAGAGTGCAGTAGAAGAGGTTTATAGGCTTTTAGAGAAGGATGCTTCTATTTTTACTGATGCCATGAATCAAGTACGTGCAGACTTTGAAGAGACTGAACACTTAGCGAATGAGTTAGAAGAGTTAAATGTTGAAGAGATACTTGATAGGCTCTCTGATATTACAGCACTACAACAACGTTACGGCTCTATAGAAGAGGCTTTAGCATACAAAGAGGTAAAGAGAAAAGAGCTTTTAGGGTATGACAACATAGCCCAGGACAAAAGCATGTTAGAAAATTTTCTTGCCATGGAATATACTGAAATCTCTACACTCTCACGGCAAATCTCTACACTGCGTCAAATGCAGGCTAAAAAGTTAGAGACTGTTTTAGAAGGGTATTTAAAAACACTTAAGTTGCCAGCATTGACATTTGTCTTTGATACTAAAACACTAGATGCCAATGGCTCAGATAAGCTTGAAATTATGCTGGGAGGTTCTTCTGCTTCAACGTTGAGTGGAGGGGAGTTTAACCGTGTACGCTTGGCACTCATGGCTTCTACTATTGACAAAGATGAATCTCAAGGCGTACTCATACTTGATGAGATAGACGCCAATGTATCGGGAGATGAGTCCATAGCCATTGCTACGATGATAAGCAAACTTTCATCAGTGTATCAGATCTTTGCCATCTCACACCAACCACATCTGTCTGCTTTGGCAAGTCAACACATTGTCGTGACAAAAGATGCCAGTAAAAGTGAAGTGGTTGTTCTAGGTGAAGAGGGTAGGATAGATGAAATATCGCGTATTATTGCAGGAGAAAACCCTACCAAAGAAGCCATAGAGTTCGCAAAAAAATTAAGAGGTACAGTATGATAATAGACACGCATTGCCATTTAGATGACCCCCGTTATGTAGATGACTTAGAAGAAGTACTCCAAAATGCCAAAGAGGCTGGCGTAGAGAAGTTCATTATACCTGGTGCAGATATATCTACACTAGAACGTGCTGTTGAGATAGCTGAAATGTATGATGCAGTCTATTTTTCTGTAGGTGTACATCCGTATGACATAGAAGCGTATGATAGAAGCTATTTGGAAAAGTTTGTACATCATCCTAAGTGTGTAGCCATTGGTGAGTGTGGGTTAGACTATTTTCGTTTGCCAGAGGGCGAAGAAGCCATAGCAAAAGAGAAAGAGGCTCAAAAAAAGGTTTTTGTAGACCAAATACACTGGGCAAAAGAGATGAAAAAACCACTCATTGTACATGTCCGTGAATCAAGTGCAGATTGTCTAGAACTACTTGACAAACATGCAGGAGAAGAGGGGGGTGTATTACACTGTTACAATGCAGATGAGTCATTACTTAAACTTGCAAAGAAAAACTTTTACTATGGCATTGGTGGTGTGATTACATTTAAAAATGCTAAAAAATTAGTGAATGTGTACCCTAAAATACCTACAGATAAACTCCTTTTAGAAACAGACGCACCATACCTCACACCTCACCCCCATAGAGGAGAAAGAAATGAACCCTCCTATACTACACTCGTAGCTAATAAAATGGCTGATTTATCTGATGTCACGGCAACAGATATTGCTACACTTAGCACTGCTAATGCACAGAGACTTTTTGGGTTTTAGGTAGAGGTGTAAACAAGAAAAAGTCTGTAGGTCGGGATGAGGGCAACCCGAACTACATGTCGTATGGGGATTTAGATATAATATTCATTAAAAAATAAAGAAAGCTAGATAATGTACAAAATACTCCTAATACTACTTTTTACTGTCTCTTCTTTGTTTGCTAACCTAGTGGAAAAAAAATACCCCTCATACTCTTATGTTTTTTCTGAGTTTGATGTAGAGAGAAGTTATGTTTATAATGATGCGTTTCAAAAATTTGTATTTAAAAATGAAAAGGGATTGAAACGATTTTATAAGCGTTCTATTAAAAGAGGTAAAGTTATTTTACCTACACTACGCACTATATTAGGGAATGAAAATGTAAGTGATTTGTTTATTTACCTCTCTATGGTTGAGTCTGGTTTTGTCTCTCATGCTACATCACCTAAAAAAGCTGTAGGTCTTTGGCAGTTTATGCCAGCCACGGCTAAACAATACAACTTAACTGTCAATGAAGACTATGATGAAAGATGCGATACAAGATCATCTACATCTGCTGCTATGGACTACTTAAATAAACTCTATAAACAATTTGGTAAATGGTATGTGGCAGCTATGGCATATAATTGTGGTGAGGGGTGTGTGGAGCGTGCCATAAAGAAAGCAGGAACCGATGACATATCTGTTTTGACCGATGACAGGTTAAAATACTTACCAAAAGAGACGCGAGATTATATTAAGAAAATATTACTTGTTGCGATGATAGGTGAAAATGAAATTTTAGGTTTTGACATACGAGGAAGTAGTATTGAAAATCTTGATTTAACTGAGGTGGAAGTTTCAGGTGGTACTAACTTAGGTGATGTGGCTTCACTGCTGACTATGAAAAGAAAAGAGTTACTGAAGCTCAATAAAAAAGTAAAAAACGGCATCTTACCTAAAGATAAAAAGAGGTATAAAATTATGATACCTAGTGCAAAAATATATACTTTTTATTTACGTTATGACATAGACAGATGTGAAAATGATGAAAAGATACATAGTGTTTCACATATAGTCAAAATGGGGGAAACCTTAATAAGTATTGCAAACCTTTACAAAAGTACTAAAGAAGAGATTATGATGGTAAATAATCTACTTGATGAGTATTTGATTTTAGATCAGCTTTTACTTATACCCGTAAGTAAAAAAATGTTTCAAAACCTTCAAAGCAAAGGTGAAGTCAAATAACGGGATAATGATATTCAAATTATCAATATAATATAGAGGTATAATGTACAGTTTTAATCGCATAATTATAGTATGCTTATTTTTCATTGGAATATTTTTAAATACAGGTTGTACATCTAAACATGTAACAAAAAGTTATTATGCACCTACGAAGTTTACCTCTTCAGCACGACATAAATCAACCATGCGTTCGTATGTGATAAAAGGTAAACGTTATTATCCTAAAGAGGTTAGAAAAGGGCAAGTGACACGAGGTATATCGAGTTGGTATGGCCCTAACTTTCATGGTAAGCAGACTAGCAATGGTGAGGTTTATAATATGCATGCCAGAACTGCAGCACATAAAACCTTGCCTATGGACACAATAGTCAGTGTACATAATCTTGAAAATGGCAAAAGTACCATTGTGCGTATTAACGACAGGGGACCTTTTGTTAGGGGTAGGATTATTGACTGTTCTTACCGTGCGGGTAAGGAGATTGGACTTGACAAGTCTGGTATTGCAGAAGTAGAAGTAGAAGTATTGGGTGTTGCAAATAATAGTAAGAAGCATCAAGCTGTACATAGACAGAAAAAGTATATAAAACCTCAAGAGAGAATGGTTAAAAAGCACACCCCAGTGATGACGACAGAACGTAGTAGTTCAAGAAAGCAAGTAGGTGCATTTAGTGAAAAACATGGTGCCTATGCCATAGCTAGAAAATATGCTAACAGGTATCCAGAAAATAAGGTTACAATACAACATAACAATGGACTTTATAGAGTCTATGTGTATAATGCTAATACACAAATTTTATAATATAAATGAAATAGAGTTAGGATAAATTGATGATAGAAGTAAGCAGAGAGACAAAAGAGACAAAAATATCTGTAAAGTTAAATTTATATGGTACGGGTAAAGCAAATATCAGCACAGGTGTAGGTTTTTATGATCATATGCTTGAGGCATTTACGAAACATGCCCATATAGATATGGATGTTGAATGTGTAGGAGATATACATATAGATGACCATCATACGGTCGAAGATGTGGCTATAGTTATAGGTCAAGCACTGAAAAAAGCAATCTACCCAGTACAAAGCATAGAGCGTTTTGGAAATGCAACTGTTGTGATGGATGAAGCTTCTATTACTTGTGATATTGATTTGTCAAATCGTGGTTTTTTGGTCTTTGAACTACCCATAGGCGGTAAGGTTGGTAACTTTGATGTGGAACTTGTTGAAGAGTTTTTTAAAGCATTTGCCTTTAACTTACCTTTAACCTTACACCTCATATATAACCGTGGTAAAAATAAACATCACATCATTGAAGGTGCATTTAAAGCATTGGCTGTTGCGCTTAGACGTGCGGTGAGTATCAATGAAAATGCAGGAATACCAAGTACTAAAGGTGTACTGTGAGCATTGAGTTAATAGTACTAGATGTTGATGGTACGATGACAGATTCTCGTATTACTTACAGTGAAGATGGTGATGAGATTAAGTCTTTTAATGTCAAAGATGGTTTGGCAATTGCCTCATGGAGAAAACTGGGTAAGCAAGTCGCTATTATTACTGGGCGTAGTTCCGATATTGTAGCACGTCGTGCTAAAGAGTTGCATATTGAACATTTTTATCAAGGTATTCATAACAAGAAAGAAGTGCTTGAATCTCTACTAGAAAAACTAGATTTAACTATGGATAATGTAGCAGCCATTGGTGATGATTTAAATGACTTGCAAATGCTTAAAGCTGCAAAAATATCTTTTGTACCTAGAGATGCTAGTGCTTATGTAGATAAGATTGCTACAGTGATTTTAAGTAGCAAAGGTGGTGATGGGGCTGTTCGAGAGATGATAGAACATCTCATTTTAAAAGAGGGACTAGAAGACGATTATTTGGAACTTTGGGCATGAGACTAGAAGTTATACTTATTGTCATAATATCTATTACAATAGGTGCTACAACTATGATAAAGTTAGAAGATACTACAATTTCAAATAATCCTCTACATAAAGAAGTTGAATTTCATGATACTACATTTGTAGAGGTGAACGAAACAAAACTATTAGCAAAACTTTATAGCAATTATGGGGTACAAAAAGATGGTATTCTTACTTTAGATAGCGTTGCATATACTACGGAAAATATCCAACTCTTACTTGCAGATAAAGGAACGTATAAAGGTGATGTTCTTTATTTAGATGGAAACGTGAGTTTAAAAGATTTTGATGGATATGTCTACAGGACAGAACATGCTAATTATAATCAAAATAGTGAAATACTCCATATTACATCCAGTTTTATTGCACATATGGATCAAAATATATTTAAAGGGAATAGTTTAGAGTACCACACCTCTAAAAAAGAAGCAAATGCGACTCGGATAGAGGCGGTTTTTTATACAGCAGACAAGTAATTTCATGATATAATCTTTTATCTAAAAATAAAGGTTATTTATGCACCTATTTGTACGTACACTGGTATTACTATTCATTACTTCATTTTTCTCTCTTTCTCTAATGGCTGAAAAAGTTAAAATTACATCTAACTCTATGAATGCTGAAAACATGAAAAAAGAAGTTCATTTTTTAGGTGATGTTAAAATTATACAACTTAAAAATTGGCTTCATGGAGATAAAGTCATTGTATATTTTGATGAAAATAACGAAACTAAAAAATATGATGCTATAGGTAATGTAACATTTGAGTTTAAAAAAGAAGAAGCATTTTACAAAGGTAGTGCAAATAAAGTAACCTATTTTCCAGGTAAATCAGAATATATTTTGAGTGGTAAAGCGGTGATTGATGATAAAATGAATAAACGTCATGTTGAAGGTGAAAAGATTTATTTTGATATGTTGACTGGAAATGCTGACGTAAAAGGCAGTAAAAAGAAACCAGTCACATTTATATTTGATATGAAAAGTAAGAAGAAGTGATAGCACCACGTATTGTTGAAGCAAACTTTATTAAGTCTGCTCAAAGTATTTCTGATTCTGTACCTGATGATATGAGTGAAGTTGTATTTTTAGGCCGTTCTAATGTAGGAAAAAGTTCAACCCTTAACTCCTTAACTCAACGTAAAAATTTGGCTAAATTTTCAGCAACACCGGGTAAAACACAGCTTATCAATTTTTTTGAAACACGTTATTTGTATGATGAACAGAGTTATCCTGTACGGTTTGTCGATTTACCGGGGTTTGGTTATGCAAAAGTTTCAAAGTCTTTAAAAGAAGTGTGGCAAAAGAATCTTGTAGAGTTTATAAAACAAAGAGTCTCTATTCGTCTTTATGTACATCTTCGTGATGCACGCCATCCTCATGCTAAAATAGATGATGATGTAGAGAGTTATATTCATGACTTCATACGACCTGATCAAAGATATCTTACGGTATTTACAAAGATTGATAAACTAAATCAAAAAGAACGATCAAAATTAAAACGTGATTTTCCTGACTCAATTACATTGTCAAATCTTAAAAAGAGTGGACTCGAGCGTGTACATATAGAGATATTGGAAACCATTTTTGATATTAATTATGCGAATAAAGTTTCTGGAGAAAATAAGTGATAGAGCTTGTTAAAGCAAAATTAACAGATATTGATGCGATGCAATCACTTGTTGTCAGTGAGGTCAAAGATGGTGTTATACTCAATCGTAGCAAAGATGAAGTGGCTACCAATATTAGGTCCTATGTATTAGCAAAAGATGAAAATAATGTTTTGGTGGGTTATGCTGCTTTACATATACACTCCAACAGATTGGCTGAAATACGAAGTTTAATTGTAGATGAAAAATATCGTGGTCATAATATTGGTAAGCGTTTGGTAGAGTTTACCCTCAAAGAAGCCAAAGTGTTGGGTGTAGAAGAGGATGTATTGGTGTTAACGTACTTACCTCAATTTTTTGAAAAATTAGGCTTTAAAGAAATCAATAAAGAGCATATTCCTGAACATAAAATTTGGGCAGACTGTATTAAGTGTATTCATTTCCCTGTTTGTAATGAAGTCGCACTTGTGCATAAGGTGTAGCAGGTACGTTATATGAACAATATCAATCAGTTTTTCTCACGTCCTCTTGTTGTAGTAGTCGTATTTTTAGCCATAGCACTGTATCCGATGTTTATCTCTATATATGTTTTTTTACCCCTTTTGGTTGGTACCATGGGTTACATACTTATTTTAGGTATAGAAAAAGAGAGAATGCTTTATGTGATGATGGCACTTGTTTATTTTTTAAACCTAGAGGCTAACTTATCATTACCTTTTTTTCTAACCATTATTTCTACACTTCTTACTTATGTACTTTTTGATAATAATTTGACTTTTATTAGAAACTGTAACCTTTGTAGACCAGTAATTTATGTGCTTATGATAGATATTTTTTATTTGGGTTCACTTTTGGCGTATGATTTTATTTTTCAAGCTTCATCTGTAGGTTTAGATAGTATTTTACTCTATTCACTTGTGGTCGATATGTTACTGGTGGTGATGTTATGAAATATAAATTTATCATTTTTATTTTTATTCTTTTTTGGGGTGGAATGATTGCACGGCTGTATCATGTGAGTATTAAATCCAATTTTTATTATGCAGAATTGGCTAAAGACAATATTGAGAGTAAACGTTTTATTAAGCCTGTACGAGGTGAAATTTTTGATAGTAATGGAAACCTACTTGCAATGAATCAGATAGGTTTTTCGATTTCAGTAATGCCACATTTAAAACAGACAGATGTACGTTTAAATGCAGTCGCAAATAAACTGGTAGAGACATTTCCTGATTTAAATAAAACGGTGATGATGAAGGTATATAAAAAACATAATTCTCCTTATAATCATAAGTTTATTAAAGTTGTTGATTTTATTCATTATCCAAAAATGATGGGTGCATACCCTAAGTTAAGTTTACTTAAAGAGATGAGGATTGAGGCTGAAACTAAGCGTTATTATCCTTATGGTAAGTATGCAGCACATATTGTTGGATATACGGGTAGATCTAATAAAAAAGAAAATGAAAAAGACGAAGTGATTGATATTGTTGGTAAAGTAGGTAAAACAGGTTTAGAACGTCACTATAACAAGGTTTTGCAGGGTGAGTTGGGACATGTAGTCTCTAAAGTAACAGCGACCAATAAAGAGGTAGAAACATTAGAAAAAATAAATCCACGAGACAACAAAAACATTAAACTCAATGTAGATATATTGTTACAACAGATGATTTATGAACGTTTCAAAAAGTCTAAAGAGGTAGGTGTTGCTATTGTGATGAAAACAAATGGTGAAGTTTTATCGGCTGTTTCCTACCCTTCATATGACCCTAATCTTTTTGTGGGTGGCATTAGTACAAAAGATTGGAAAGCACTACAAGAAGATTTAGCACATCCCTTTACCAATAAGTTTATACATGGTACATACCCGCCTGGTTCGACGATAAAAATGGGTATGGCATTGGCATATTCTAAATCTTTAAAAGGTATTTTAAGTCATAGTGAGAAGTGTTTAGGCTATATCACTCTAGGAAAAGGAAAAGGAAAGCGTAAGTTTAGATGCTGGTCAAGATGGGGGCATGGTCCTGTGGGTTTACGAAAGGCAATACGTGAAAGTTGTGATGTCTACTTTTACAATAAGAGTTTAAAAGTAGGTATCAATGCGATGTCTAAACAACTACGTACTTTTGGTTTAGGTGTGAAGACGGGTGTGGATTTACCAAGAGAATACAATGGTGTGATGCCAGATAAGGCATGGAAAAGAAAACGCTACAATCAATCATGGTATATGGGTGAGACTGTTATCTCTGCTATTGGTCAAGGATATGACCTCGTGACGCCACTTCAAGTTGCTAGACATACAGCACTTATGGCAACTTCTAAGCTGGTCACGCCACGCATTGCAAAAGACGTTGATGGTAATGCAACTACGGGAAAAACCAAAACAATTTCTTTTAATGCACACTACTTAAGTGAGATTAGGAAGGGGATGTAC
Source organism: Campylobacterota bacterium (assembly GCA_034658615.1). Taxonomy (GTDB): domain Bacteria; phylum Campylobacterota; class Campylobacteria; order Campylobacterales; family Sulfurovaceae; genus Sulfurovum. Next base: position 6,918 of record JAYEFI010000031.1, on the reverse strand, counting down.
GATGTGTGTAATGTACGTGGTGGAACAGCATATAAAACAATGAAGGATCTACCTATTGTGGTTGCTGGAAAAACGGGTACTTCACAAGTGACTTCTATTCCACAGTCAACGGTAAAACGTCTTAAAGAAGAAGAGCTTGCATACTTTAAACGTTCCCATGCATGGATAACAACCTATGCACCCTACGATAATCCAAAATATGTAGTAACAGTACTTGTTGAACATGGAGGACACGGAGGTAGTACCTCTGGTCCAATTGCTGCAGATATTTACAAATGGCTTTATGCTCATGACTACTTTAAAAAGTAGTATGAATAAATGTGTTGATATACGTTAAATTTGTGCTAAAGTATTATTTAAAAATAATCCTAAAATAATGATTAACCCTATACCCGCAGATTTGTTATAAAGTTTATTTGCGGTAATAAACACTAAAATAAGTGTAGCAACTAGCATGGTGGCAATGTCGAAGATGTATGCAGAAGCATTGATACTCATAGGGTTGACAAGTGCAGCTGCACCTAAAACAACGGTGGTATTTGCCATGTTTGATCCTATAATGTTACCTATTGCCATGTCAACCTTACCTTTTAAGGCTGCGGTGATACTTACAGTAAGTTCAGGCAGTGAAGTGCCTAGTGATATCATGATAATACCAATGACCCATTCGGAGATACCAAAACTTTTAGCAATGCTTGAAGCACTATCTACGGTATAGTGTGCACCAAGTACGACAAGTGCAATACCAACACTAAGTGTAGGGAGGACTTTTGACCATTTGAATTCACTCTCGATATGGTTTTCATCTTCTGCTATTGGCATATTTTTAGAGTCGTTAAGTAAAAAGAGTAAGTAGGCTCCCATGAGTAGTAGTAACAAGAGAGCATCAAAACGAGATATGACACCATCTAAAATCATAAGTACAAAGATAAGTACTGGTATAAGTGCCCAAGTACTGTCTTTAGCAAAAAAGTCTCTTTGGGGTTTGATGTGTTTTGCTATGAGAAAAACAGCAGAGAGTACAAGTGTAATATTGAGTATATTACTACCAATAACGTTGGAAATGGCAATGGCAGACTTGCCATTTAAACTAGCAGCAATACTTGCAGCCATCTCTGGGAGTGATGTGCCTAATGCCACAAGAGTAGCACCAATGACAAACTCCGAAATATTAAACTTTAAAGCGATTTTTTCACTCTCTTCTATGAGCAGGTCTGCTCCCCAAATTAAGACGCCCATGGCGGCTAAAAATATAATAAAATCCACTAATTCTCCTCGTTTCTAATAATTAGGCTTTTGGGTAAATCAAACTTTTCGATGAGTTCTTTTTCTTTTGTTCTCATCTCTCCACTATCTACTTCATGATCAAAACCTAGTAGATGCAACATACCATGAATAAAAAGCAATGCCAATTCGTCATCATTTTTATGTCCATACTCTAAAGCTTTACTTTCTACATAATTCCCAGATATCACTATTGACCCTAGAGGCATACCTATTAGAAGTGCATCTGATGTGGAAGTAATATTTATAGGAAAAGAGAGTACGTCTGTTGCAGTGTCTTTTCCTCTGTGAGCTACATTTAACGCCTGTATTGTTTTATCATTGGTAACAATGAGTTCAACATGATGTTGGCTAAGTGATGATGCTATCTTTTCTAATTGCTCTATGTTGATGTAAAGCTTACTTTGATTATCCAAATCTATCATGGGCGAAGTTTACCCAAATCTTGGTAAAATGGCAGTAAAAAAGGGATACTATGAGTAAAGTTGTATGTATTATATCTGGGGGTATGGACAGTGCACTTGTCGCAAAGATAGCACAACATGATAAGCATGAGATTATCGCTGTACACTATAACTATGGACAACGTACTCAGGAAAAAGAGTTAGAAGCTTTTAGAAAAATTGCTAAAGATATCAATGCTTGTAAAAGTTACGAGATTGATTTGCCTTTTTTTGAGCAGATAGGTGCATCTGCATTGACCGATACAAGTATTGAAGTACCAACTACTGGTGTGGAAGAGGGTGTACCCATCACCTATGTACCTTTTAGAAATGGTATTTTTCTCTCTATAGCTTCTGCCATTGCTGAAAAACATGGGGCAGATGCTCTCTATATTGGTGTAGTTGAAGAAGACAGTTCAGGGTATCCTGATTGTAGACAAACCTATATAGAACAGATGCAAAAGGCGATTAATCTTGGGACTAAAGAGATAACAAAGTTAAGTATAGAGATGCCACTGGTACATATGAAAAAATCTGAGATTGTTCAAAAGTCTTTAGCACTTGATGTACCATTGAAAGATACATGGTCTTGTTATAAGTCTGAAGAGAAAGCTTGTGGTGTATGTGATTCTTGTAGATTGAGATTAAATGGTTTTAAAAAGGCAGGAGTAGAAGACCCCATACCTTATTGTTAGTATTTAACCCAAATCTCAAAATAGGAATTCAAAGAATCCTATTTCGTTATTTGGGTTTAATTATTTTTGAAATCCGTGTGCAACAAACGTAAATTCATAGCGATGTTTAGGATACTTTTGTAGCCCTTGAGCTATAAATTGATTTCTTGTGATTTGTCTATCCCACAATCGATACATGAGGTTTTTAAACCATATTTTTTTGGCAGGTGTATTTAAATCCATTTTAGTATACCTTCTGGAACTTTTTGTACTTAATGCAACGTTTACCATAGCTTTTTTAAAAACTTTTTCTTTTGATGGTGTTGGTTTAGCATAATGAATCTTTGGTGTCTTCACTTTCGTTTTGGAACAACCTGTAAAAGTAAGTGTAAATATAGCGGTCAATAATAGTATGTTTTTCATTGTAAATCCTGATTTAATTGTAATGAAGAGATTGTAACAAAAAGAAAATAATATTAGTATGAGTATGCTATAATTTTTCAAATAAATTTAATTATGGATGGAAGTATGAGAATAGAAGCAAAATCTCCAGAAGCAAAAGTGGCACAAACATTGGTG
>JAYEFI010000031.1:0-3838 GCA_034658615.1 Campylobacterota bacterium | reverse complement strand
GATTGTAACAAAAAGAAAATAATATTAGTATGAGTATGCTATAATTTTTCAAATAAATTTAATTATGGATGGAAGTATGAGAATAGAAGCAAAATCTCCAGAAGCAAAAGTGGCACAAACATTGGTGAGTGATTTACAGATATATTTTGTAAAAAAATTAAATAACATAAGTGTCACACTGGGCAATAGCCAAGCTTTTGAAGCTGTAGAATGGGGTCGTGATGGAGGCTTACATGGTGGAGGTGTACGCTATGAAGCCAGAGATGAGACTGTTTTCGATAGAGCTTCAGTGAATGTTTCACAAGTGCATTATGACGATGATGAGACAAAAAGGCTCTCTTCTGCAACGGCTATTTCAACGATTATACACCCTAACAACCCTCATGCTCCTTCTATGCATATGCATATCTCTTGGACACAGATGCGTGAGGGTAAAGGCTACTGGCGTGTGATGGGTGACTTGAACCCTAGCTTGAAAAATGATGCATTTCAAAAAGAGTTTGAAGTGGCACTTAAGAAATCATCTGGAGAGTATGTATCTGAAGGTATGGCACAAGGTGACAGGTATTTCAATATACCAGTGCTTGGTCGTACGCGTGGTGTGAGTCATTTTTATTTAGAAGACTTTCATACAGGTGACTTTGAAGCAGATAGAGACTTTGCCTATAAGATGGGTAAATCAATCATAGACGTGTATATTAGTATTATACATCAAGCACTGCAGAACCATGTTAGCTTTACAAAAGAAGATAAGGCACTACAATTGGACTACCATACACTTTACCTCTTTCAGGTACTCACACTTGACCGTGGCACTACATCAGGGTTGCTGGTACATGATCAAAATGATGTAGGTATTATGGGGTCTATCCCCTCTCATGTCAATAGAGAACTTTTAAGCACATGGGTAGAGAAAATGACAAAACCACAAGATGAGTTGGTACTTGCTTTACTAGATGCTTTACCAAATGAGATGCCAACACCTGTAGAAGTGGAAACCAAGAAAAAACTAGCCAATGCTGTGAGAACTCACTACAAAAAATACCCAGAGGCTTTAAGTATGCAAGCCAGTGGCAATGTTGTACCTCCTACAGTAGATAACCATAAATAGATAAGTAATGTTAAGTCAGGGATGTGGCTTAGGACGGTTTAATAAAATTAAACTTACCTAGTTTTCTATCTTTTACTACATTGCTATACTCACCTAGTATTCCATTCATAGCTATATAAATCCCATTTTTATCTATAGTTTGCAAGTACCCATAAGCAGAAGCTAGGTTAGCTGTTGCTTCTGTGGGGTCTATGCTAAAAGGCACCATTGCACCTGTAAGTATTATGGGTTTATCTAGTTTGGCTTTGTCTAGGTAAGATGCGGTGATGTCCATAGTGTCAGTACCGTGAATGACGATAATGTATTGATAGTTACTTGTTCTAATACTTTCGACTAACTCTTGCCTGTCATGTGTGTCGATGTCAAGACTATCTTTTCTGATAATGTTTAGTACGTTAAGTTTACAAAGCCATCTTGATGCTATATGTTTAACGGATTTGGACTCTTTGTCTATTTCTAGTGTACCTGTGAGGGGGTCATATATTTTATTAAATGTGCCACCTGTACTAATGATTAATATCTCTTTCATAAAACTTTTACCTATTTTCTTTTATTTTACCTCAATGATGATAAAATACTATAATTAAATTTTAGGAATTATTATGATAATGAAGGGTAAAAAAGGTGTCATCTTAGGCATCGCTAACAAAAAGTCTATTGCTTACGGCATAGCAAAGGCATGTCAAGAGCAAGGCGCAGAGATAGCCATTACATTTTTAAATGAGCGTTTTGAGACTAAACTTGCACCAGTGGCTGAAGAGTTAGAGTGTGGTGCAAAGTTTTATCCTTGTGATGTGAGTAAACCAGAAGAGATAAAAGCTCTCAAGGTATCGTTAGAAAAAGACATGGGGCAGATAGACTTCATTGTGCACTCTATAGCTTTTGCACCTAAAGAGGGGCTTTCGGGTCGTTTTTATGACATAAGTAAAGAGGCATTTGATGTGGCTATGGACATTTCAGTCTATTCTCTCATAGAAATAGTACGTGAATTGAAGCCTATACTCTCTAGCTCCTCTTCTGTGTTGACACTCTCTTACTATGGTGGAGTGAAGTACATTCCTAACTACAATCTTATGGGTGTGGCTAAAGCGGCACTAGAGATGACTACAAAGTACTTAGCAGAAGATTTAGGACGTGATGGCATCCGTGTCAATGCTATTTCAGCGGGACCCATAAAAACATTGGCCGCAGCAGGCATAGGTGAGTTTGGGTTCATGCTCAAATGGAACAAGGCACACGCACCACTTAAAGAAAATGTAACCATAGCACAAGTAGGAAACTCAGGTATGTACTTACTTTCTGACCTTAGTTCAGGGGTGACTGGTGAAGTGCATTATGTAGATGCTGGGTATAATATTATGGGTATGCCTGCAGTTGTTTTTGATGAAAATGGAAAGCCTAAAATTGCATGGAATGGTGAAAAATAGGTGCAAAAAGAGGACTCTAAAGAGTATCTGGCTAAAAAAGCATTTTTTGATAAAGTGCTGACTATCTATGGTCGAAATGCAGTACATGAAGCGTTAGAAGATGAGGTAGTGACTATTCACAAGCTTCATTTGTCTAAATCTAATAAAGATGCAGAAGTACTTGAGAGTATGAAAAGCATCGCAACGCGTAGAGGTATAGAGGTAAAGTACCACGACAAACAGTCTCTCTCACGCATCTCTAAAAATGCCAAACAAGACCAAGGTGTTGCACTAGACATTGTCCTAGAACACTTTGGAGATGAAAAGTCATTTAAGTCTACACATAAAAGTTACCGTATCATAGCCTTAGACGGTGTAACAAACCCACAAAACTTAGGGATGATTATACGTTCATGTGCCGCTGGAAATGTCGATGCAATACTCTTGCCTACTAAAGGTGCAGCACAAATAAGCCCACTGGTTATCAAAGCCTCTGTGGGTACACTCTTTAAAATGCCTATTATCAAGACTTCAAATCTCAAAGAGACACTGAAATCTTTTAAAGCAGAAGGTGCAGATGTGTATAGCCTCTCTTCTCACGCAACCTCTAGCTATAAAGCACAAGACTATAGCAATAAAACTATTTTTGTATTGGGCAATGAGAGTGAAGGTGTGAGTAAAAACATAGAGGCTATGTGTAGTAAAACTATCTCTATTCCTATGCAACGAGGTGTTGAATCACTCAATGTTGCTGTGACAGCGTCTTTATTGGCATTTCTTTAATAACATGGAAGCGTAGACTTCAATCCCACCCATCAAGGAAGTGATGACTTTAGTCTCACCCATTAAGGAAGTGATGACTTTAGTCTCACCCCATACTCTAAACTGCAAGGAAGTTGTATATTTCACTGTCAGCTATAACTTTTTGTGGGACTAAAGTCTCCACTTCCAATTATGTTATAATAGTTCAAGGAGTTACAAAAATGGAAAACAATAACAACGATTTATTTAAAAAACTAGGTGTAGATATAGGTGATGGTAAAATAAACATAGACATGAACCAAACCAAAGACTTCTTCTCTTCACTACAGTCTCTCTTTGAGGGTGCGACTGAAAACATTAAAAAAGACCTTTCTGAGGGTAAAGTAGATATGGGTGAGAATGTGGGCATTAAGATAGACAAAGAAAACATCAATATTGATCTTGAAAAAACCAAAAGTTTTATAGAGCAACTTGGTAAAACCATAGAAAGTTTTGTAGATGAGATAGATAAATCTGTTCAGAATATATCTAAAGATTTTGAACCTAAAAAGTAAGGTTA